>NZ_SULK01000046.1:0-5068 GCF_007115085.1 Clostridium sp. HBUAS56017
ATGAACCGCCGTATACCGAACGGTACGTACGGTGGTGTGAGAGGTCGGTAGATAAAATAATTATCTACCTCCTACTCGATTTTCTCTAAACAAAGCATTTCCAACACATATATTACGTATAAGTATATATAGGCATCCGCCAAAGAAAGCAATAAATTCTACATCATACTCATGAAATTCTGCTTAAAAAATAAATTGTCTTACCAAAATTGATCCGATTAAAAACATCATAACTAAAAAACGCTTCAGTTGTTATTTTTTGTTTTTGAATTGAAACTCTTTCATCTATGATAATATTTTTTTTCATATTGATTCCTCCCAAAATAAATCATTTAGTGTTTTCCCAAGTGCTTTGCATATTGCAATACAAAGATTTAATGATTTCATTAAATATATTTTTAATACAAACAATCTTTCTAATGTAAATACCTGGTTATGTTTCACGAAAATTATAATTAACACATATTATAAATAGAAGAGACTTATCACAAATTTAGTGATATGAATTTCAAATTAATCATTATTAAATAGAAGGAGTAAAAAAATATGGCTATTGAAGGATTACACAATGTACAGGTACTTCGTGGTTTACAAACCAATAAATCTTTACTAAGTTGTACTGCTGATGGATCCGAAATCAACTTATGGAATATAGATGATGGTATGGGACGTCAGAGATGGGAATTTACACTTGTTAATGGTGAAACTGATGTTTATAATATTAAAATTGTTGAAGGGGTTACTTCTACTCTTAAATATTTAAGCTGTACTGCTGATGGATCTCAGGTTAATTTATGGGATCAAGATGACGGTACAGGACGTCAAAGATGGAAAGTTATACCTGTTGAAGCATCTCCAACTTGTTCAACTTATCTTATTAAAGTTGCAGCTGGTGTTTCAACATTTAAAAGATATCTAAGTTGTACTGCTGATGGATCTCAAGTTAATTTATGGGATTATGATGATGGAAGTGGACGTCAGAGGTGGCAATTGCAAGGAACTTGGCAGGCATAAGGGGATTTAATAGTGGCAAGTATTAATTATAACTATGTTCTTAGTTAGATTTTTAGTTTAGTATTTATAAATTTTCAAATCAAAAGAGATATTTCATGTAGATCTGCATGAAATATCTCTTTCTCAACTTTTATATAAATTAATCCATATTTAAATCAACATCATCTAAAGGTATAACTTTAGTTTTATGTTTAATTTTATACCATAAATATAATCCAACGAATAATGGGATTCCTATGTATGATGCAATTAAGCCTTGCCAATCAATACCATCAGGTTTTATACATGAATAACCTTGACCTAATATTATAAGTATGCACATTATAAGAGCAAGTATAGGCCCAAAGGGAAATAATCTAGATTTATATTTTAAATCTTTTATATTTCTGCCGTTATGGACATAGGCTTTTCTAAATCTATAATGACAGATTGCTATACCTAGCCAAGCTATAAATCCTGCGAGTCCAGAAGCCGCAACTAGCCAAACGTAAACGGTACTTTCTGCATATAGACCTGTTAAAAAGCAAGCAGAAGAAATTAAAGTTGTTAAAATAATTGCATTTACTGGTACTCCTCTTTTGTTTGTTTTTGAAAATAATTTAGGAGCCATTCCTTCTTTAGCCATTGAGAAAAGCATTCTGCTTGAAGCATACATACCTGAGTTACCTGCCGATAATACAGAAGTTAAGATAATTGCATTTATTAGTGAAGCAGCTCCAGCTATACCAGCCTTTTCAAATACCATTGTAAAAGGACTTGTATCAACGCTAGCTTCAGTAAATGGTATAATAGCTCCCAAAACAATTATTGTTCCTAAATAAAATACTAGTATTCTCCAAAATATTGATTTTATCGCTCTAGGAATAGTTTCTTCAGGATTTTCGCTTTCACCTGCAGCAATTCCAATAAGTTCAGTTCCTTGAAATGAGAAACCTGCAATTAGAAAAATAGCAAATATAGAATTTATACCACCATGGAATGGGCCATCAGCAATAAAATAATTATGAAATCCTATTTCATCTCCGCCCATTATACCTAAAATCATTAGTACACCAATTACTAAAAATATAATAACTGTCACTACCTTAATTCCAGCAAACCAGTATTCTGATTCACCGTATGCTTTTGAAGATAGAAGGTTTAATCCTACTATAATTACTAAAAATAATATGCTCCACAAAAATCCATCTATATCAGGAAACCAGTATTTCATAATTAAAGAACCTGCAACCATCTCAGCAGCTATAGTTATTGCCCAGTTATACCAGTAGTTCCATCCAAGGGCAAATCCAAGAGCTGGATCTATAAATTTTGTAGCATAAGTACTAAATGAACCAGAGATTGGCATAAATGTTGCCATTTCTCCAAGGCTAGTAATTAAAAAATATACCATAACACCTATTAGACCGTAAGCTAATAATGCCCCACCTGGGCCAGCTTGGTTAATAGTATCTCCCATTGCAAGGAATATACCTGTACCAATGGATCCTCCTAAGGCTATCATGTTTAAATGCCTTGCTTTTAAACTTCTTTTTAACTCGTGATTTTTTTCACTCATTTTAATATATCCTCCTTATGGTTTTAAATTTCCATAAGTAACTAACTAAGATAATATAATAAATTTAGACAATAAAAAAAGCCATGAAAGCATATTCATGACATAAATACGAAAACTATATATTTTAATAAATATTAGAAGTAACGTATATTTTCATTGAAAATAGCTCTCCACAAAATATTTTGTGACAGTCTTATGCATATTATACATAGGACCAGTAAATAGTATTAAAGCAATTAGCTATTTACTTCGGCGAAAGTTCCTTTCGTATTACTTCATTGAGCTTACCTCCATAATACTACTCTTAAATTTCGCACCTCTATCTCAGTTATCTACTTTTTGTTTTATAAGTTATTATGCAATAAAAATATGAATAAGTCAATACATAAATGCTTCGTGAAAAATAAAGATAAAAAACGAAAAAAATATGGATAATAATTGATAAACTTTTAATTATTTGCTAAAATATTAAACATTTTAAAAGGATTTACTTAGAGCATGTTTAATAAAATGCTTAAAGTTTTATATTTATTTTAATTGATGTTTTTATTTTTTTATATATGTTTTAATTTTGAGAATAATATAAATTATATTAATAAAAATAATTAAGAGAGGTGATAAAATGAGTACCAAATATAAGAATACTAAAAAGAAGATGGCATCATTAGGTCTTAAGAAAAGTATGAATGGTGATTATGTCTATATAGATAGTAGAGATAAAAATTCAGAATTTGTACCAGTAAGAAATAAGGATAAAAAGGAAAGCCATTAGTGATATGTTTACTAATGAAGCTAATTTATGCTATGACTATATAATAATTATAAGGGGGATTTTAGAATGAAAGTGTTACTTATGAGTATTACTCTGAGAGCATCTTGGGTACATTCATTAAAGGAAAAGAGGATGATAGTAAAAAGTATTTTGCAAAAGTTAAGAAATAAATATAATATTTCAGTTGGAGAAGTTGATAAGCAGGATATTCATCAAACTATTGTTATTGGAATTGCAGCTGTATGTGGAAGTTCAGCAGTGCTAAGTTCAACTGCACTCAATATAATAGATTATATTGAGTGTAATACTGATGCTGAGATAGTTGGAATTGAGCAGGATGAAGAGATTTTTTGATGTTTTTTAATTCATCTAATTATCTTTAGAGTTGTGGAAAGCTATATATAAAGGAAAAATGAGTTTCATAACTTATTATTTAGATTTGCTACATATAAGGTTATTTTTTGATATAATAATTTCTAGTGGGTTAACGCAAGTAGAAAGGAATTTAAGAATAATATGAAGAATAAAGGTCATTTAATCCCGTATATCACTGCAATAATAACTAATTTCATTTTTGGATTTAGTTTTCTATTTTCAAAGAATGCCTTAAGTATATCTGATCCTATAAGTTTACTGGCTTTTAGATTTTTAGCGGCTTTTCTTGTAATGACAGTACTTATAATGTTAAAAGTAATAAAAGTAAACTATAAAAATAAGCCGTTAAAGTGGTTAATTATTCTAGCTACCATAGAGCCTATTATTTATTTTATTTTTGAAACTTTTGGATTAAAAAAGACATCAACTTCTTTAGGTGGTCTGATGATTGCTCTAATACCTATAATAGTAACGATTTTAGCTGTATTCCTGTTAAATGAAAAACCATCATTAAAACAATCAGTAAGTATCGTGTTGTCAGTATCAGGAGTGATGTTAATAATTTTGATGGAGAATTCAAATGATACTGGAGGTTCAATGCTAGGAGTGTTTCTTCTTAGTGGGGCAGTGCTTTCAGCGGCTTTTTTTAATATAATTGCTAGAAAGATATCAAATGATTTTACTCCTATTGAAGTAACTTATTTTATGATGTTTTTAGGAGCTATATGCTTTAATGGAATTTCAATATTCAATCATATAATGGATAAGAATATTTCAACATATTTTAAACCCTTGGAAAATACAACTTTCATAATTTCTGTTTTATATCTTGGAATAATATCATCAGTATTGGCTTATTTTTTAGCTAATTATACATTAGCAAAGCTTGAAGCTTCAAGATCAGCAATATTTGCAAATATTTCAACTATTGTATCTATAATAGCTGGAGTAGTATTCTTGCATGAAAGTTTTCATATGTATCATATTATAGGTTCAATAATGATATTGATAGGGGTATGGGGGACAAATTATTTTAAGGGTGTTAAAGATTATAGTAAAGGAAATTACGCTACTATTGTAGAAGAAAATAATACAATTTAGTATTGAAAAAGGTATTGATTCTAATTACTCATTCAGCTGAATCAGCAAGATATGGAACATCTGTTATAAGATTGATAGATGGAGAGATAGTTGATAGAGAAGATCTTGAAAAACAAATAGTATAAGATATAAAAAAGTACTAAAGCATTTACTTGCTTTAGTACTTTTTATGTGTGCCCAGCATGGGCACGTACTAGTCGGTGAAAGTCCGATATGGGGGTTGATAGTGCCAACCATTAGCTTAAGAC
>NZ_SULK01000047.1:0-4689 GCF_007115085.1 Clostridium sp. HBUAS56017
TTAATTTCATTTCATCAGTTGTAAAAATAGGTAATGTCTTATTTTCTCTTAGAACCGTATCCTTTGGAATTATTATTTTTTTCCATTACAAGGATTATTAACAATATAAGAATTGTCAACACAATAGTTTAGAAATTGTTTTAATAATTTGTTGGCATTATTAATAACATTAGAACTTTTACCAGCTTTAAAAAGTTTATTATAATATCTTTGAATATCAATTGATTCTAATTTACTTATTTGAATATGAGAAATAGGGGAATCATTAAAGTATTTAGAATATATACCTTCATATCTAGCAAATGAAGAAGTTTTAATTTGGCCTAACTTTACAACTTCAAATAGCCAACTTTTCATAGCAGATCCTAGAAATAGTTTTTTATCTACTATACCTAGGTTGTTTTTTTCAATATAAGCTTGTTTTTTAGCTTCTGCTTCTTTTTTAGATTTACCATAGAATTGTTTTCTAACTCTTTTACCATTGGAGTCAACCCCAGCTTCATAGTAAACTTTATAATATGATTTATCATTAATTGGTACATTAGTTTTAGTTGCCATTTAAATTTCTCCTCTCATTAAAATAACATATTAGCAATAAGTATTATCTATAGAATAATTATTATTACCATCCTAAGGTGAAATGTCCTAGCAAGCACATTTATTTCATCTATATTTAATGGGACTTTTTCTTTCTCTTTAGATTGATAAGAAATTCCACTTGTTCAGTGATTTCATTTATATCCTCATCCTTTAAATCGCTAGCCTTATCAAGACTGTCTATTATTGGCCTAATACGTGGATTAATATTATTTAGTTTTTCTAAAGTCTTAGTACTTTGATTCAAATTAGTACCATTCAAAATAGTGCTTATGATAGATTGAGCTACTTTTGATGCCTTCCATATTGAACAAATTAAAAGTACATTAAATCCAGTACAAGAGTAGTTTTTAAGGCTACTCTTCTATTTTAAATAATTTTTAGGAGGTATTTAAATTGAGAGATATAAACAAACAATTAATAAGTATTAACTATTCACAGGGGAGAAGTATAACACCAGAGTATATTGTAATACATGAAACTGATAACGAAGATGCTGGTGCTAATGCAATGGCAAATAGAAATTATTTTGTAAATCATGAAGAAGCTGAAGCCAGTACTCATTTTGTAGTTGATGATCACCAAATTGTTCAATGTGCTGAGTTAGATTGGAGATGTTGGCATGTTGGAGACAATAGAGGACATAGTGATATAACTAATTCTAATTCGGTGGGTATTGAGATATGTGTTAATGCTGATGGGGACTATAATAAAGCTTTAGAAAATGCTATTGAATTGACTAAATATTTGATGAGTGTTTTAGGGTTAGGAATAGATAGAGTTGTAAGGCATTATGATGCAAGTGGTAAGTATTGTCCTAGAAGAATTTTAGATAATGGGATTTGGGAAGAAGTTAAATCAAGGATTAATAATGGGTCGCCAGTATCTGTACCAGTAGTTAATGGCGGTGGTACTAGCAATCTAATAGATAGAGCTAGAGAATTTGTTGGAAATATATGTTCAGAACTTCAACAATTATTAATCTCTAAAGGCTATGATTGTGGTGGCTATGGAGCTGATGGAGTTTTTGGCAAGGGCAATTTAAATTCGCTTTTACAATTTCAAAAAGATAATGAATTAGCGTCTGATGGATTGGTTGGATCTCAGACATTTGCAGCACTTCAAACATCTTCACAATTTCAGTCAGGTAATAATTGGGTAAGTAGATTATAACAAGAATGTAACAGCCAAGGATTTAGCAATCAAATTGTAGATGGAATTGCTGGAGAAAATACACTTAATGGGTGTCCTACCATTAAACAAGGAGCTAGTGGAAATATAACAAGATTATTGCAAGAGAAATTAAATAACTTGGGATATAATACTAATGGCGTTGATTGAATTTTTGGAGGAGGAACTTATAGTGCAGTAGTTCAATTCCAAAGAGATAATGGATTAGCTAATGATGGTATAGTGGGAAGAAATACCTGGTCTAAATTGCTAGGAATATAGGCACTAATAGATTAGAAAAAAGTGATATTTTATGTATAACAACACAAAATATCACTTTTAATTTTTAAAATTTATTAATTCCAAGATAATCTTACATATTCTTGAGCTATATATCCTGTTACTCCATTATATTCTACTTTATACCAATTATGGCCATTAGCAGGGCCAGCGTACTCAATTACATGTACTGTATCACCAGAATAAAGTTCATCATAAATTTTAGATGAAGTTGAAGGTCTTGCTCTAAGATATACCCCGTCTCCAGTGATAGTTCCATCACAATCTAATTCGCTATCCCTTAATTGGTTACTAGATATTTTGCTAACACCTTGAGTATTATTAATTTCAGCAGCTGATGTAGTTAAAGATGGTAATGAAGCTACAGTCAAAAATCCTGCCATTATTAAACCTAATAATTTTTTATTCATATTATCATTCCTCCTTAAATTGTAGGCTTGTATTAATATTAAAGTATTTGCTCTGTTAGTAATATTTTACACTAAGTTACATTAATTACCTAAGCTTTAAATGATTTGATAAAGCTAGTACACATTGATTGCCGAAATTTAAACTTCATACGTAGTGTTTTTTGTGAAAATACTATATATTACTAAAGAATACATATTTGACATAATAATAATATTATGTATAAAAATGTTTTGATTAGATAATGTTAGAATATAGTATAGTGGGAGAAAATACCTGGCATGAGTTATTAGATATGTAGTGTACTAAAAGAAATATAAAATAGTCAACAATAGATTGCAAAGAGTTATATTTTACATAATGCCTAAAATAAGTAAATTAAGTATTAAATTGAATATGTTGTGTAAAAATGTTCAGTTAAAGTATTCAGAGAATGCTTTCGTGCATATTTAGTTGTATAGAAAATACAGTTATGTAAAAATAAGTATAAATAAATTATGAGAGGTGATTTTATGTTAAAAAAAGTGATATCTGTTTCTCTAACACTAGCTTTACTTGTAGGTATTAATTTACCAGTAAAAGCTTCTGATGTATCTAATAATACTAAAGCTAAGACTGTAGCTTCAACTTATTCTCTATTAGCACAACCTTTCTATGTAGCTCTATATAGTGATGCTGCAAATACTGATATATATTCTAGAAATCAAACTGGAACTATCTCTCAAGATTTTTTCCCTTTGGTAATAGAGACATATCAAAAAGGCTCAGGAAGCATTAATGAAGTTAAAGTTGATGGCAGAGATATAATGCAAGTTTATAGTGAATCCGATTTTTATTCCATTGGTGAAAATAGAGCTGTATTTTTTATAGCAGGAACAGAAGCTGCTGATTCAAGCAATTCATCATTGTATAATTACGTTACTGTTTCAACTTTAAGCAAAGGTTCACATACCATTCAACTTTATTGTACTGTTAATGGTACTAGATATTTTGATTCCATTAGAATCATTGTTGTATAATTCACTATTTAATTATTAAGTATAATATAAAATATGCATAAGGAGGATGGAAATATTATGAAAAAGAAAATAATAACAAAAATTCTATCATGTTTATTAGTTGGAGCAGTACTAGGTTTAGTACCTGCTTCTAGAGCATCAGCAGTAGGTTTATTTGGTACTATATATAGAGCGGCTCAAGCAATGCATACAGCACAAATAAGAATGAACAAAATTATGGATGATATAAATTTTAAAACGCAGCTTTACCCAAAGCCTGGTAGCAGCACTACAACTACTCCATTACCTGGTGAAAATACTACTCCAGTAATTAAGAATAATCTAAAAACATTTGCTATTGATTCATATATTGAACATGGTGCAGTTCATAAAATAAGTAATGAAAGAATTCATAAAGGTAATCTACCATTAACTATATTAACTTGGATGAGTGGTTATGGAAATGTTACAGGAGTTTCTATAGATGGAGTTCAGTTAGAAAATGCTTTAGTTGCTAAAGCTGCATATGAAAATGTAGATATGGATAAAAGATGTATGGAATTTATAACTTTGGATGAGTCAGTAATTAATTCATTAAGTAATGGTAATCATAGAATTGTAGTAAGCTGTACAGGCCCTTACCAATCAACTTATATTACTTATACAGATGACTTTACATTTGATCTAGTAGATTAATTTATTAGGAAAAAAGGCGATTTAGATTTCAAGTTAACTAATCTGAATTTCTTTTTTGTTTCACTTGATGAAATGTTTGGAAAATACAAAAATATTTGATAGTATATTCCTAATTAGATATTGGGCAATTTTAACTGGCGTGAATTATTGGATATGTAGTATACTAAGAATGAAATAAATAAGAAAACAGTTAACCTTTGAAGGTAGTGAGTAGGAGTAAAAATCTTATTCACTACCTTTTTTGTTTTCAATAAAATAACTAGTAAATTATTCAGGCTTTATAAGACATTTCTCTATAGCATCTTTTTGCTTTTTAAGTTGTAAATATAAATTATTTTTTAAAGAATACTCATTCTGAATAATAGAGCATATTGGAATAGCGATAGTTCCAGGAACTGGTTCAGGGTCAACACAATTATCAACTTGTTTCTTTAGATCAGAAATAATAGGATCAATTTTCTTAAAAATATTATCAAATTCTTTAGTGCATTCACTGAGCATTACATTTCTTTCTGAATCT
>NZ_SULK01000048.1:0-3991 GCF_007115085.1 Clostridium sp. HBUAS56017
AAGCTAATGGTTGGCACTATCAACCCCCATATCGGACTTTCACCGACTAGTACGTGCCCATGCTGGGCACACATAAATAAAGAAGCATAATAAATTATCTATTACGCTTCCTTGAATAGTAGACCTTGCTAATTTTTATTTCTACTTTATTAAATTTTTACCTAGTTCAAAAGCTTTTTGACAATCAAGCGGAAATTGATTTTGTCTCGTTTTTGCTTTTTCTTCTTCAGAAAAACATTCAACTTTGTATTTTGAGTAATCATCAAACTGATAAGTATCATTTGAATACATAACTACTGGCTTTGTAAAAAGTTTTTCAAGATAAAATTCCATATTATCAAATGTTGATAAATAGCCAGATTCTTTCATTACCTCTTCTTTTACATTCATTGTATAAATGAATGCTGTTTTCATCCTCTTTGGTGCAATTGAAGAATAATTATTATCATACACTATATAAGGGAACAAAAGTCTTTCTAAAAATGACCTTAATTGTCCTGATATATTACCAAAGTATACTGGGGAACCAAAAATAAGCCCATCAGATAGCGAAAGTCTTTCCAATACTTCATTAATATCATCCTTTATGGCACATTTCCCATAACTGCTTCCTCCAATTCTTTTGCAAGCAAAGCAACTTTTGCATCCAGTATATTTCAAATCATATAAATTGATAATTTCAGTTTCAATTTCTTCATCTTTTACTGATTGCTTTACTCCATCTAAAGCTTTTTTAAGTAATGTAGCTGTATTCTTGTTTTTTCTCGGGCTTCCATTTATAGCATAAACCTTCATTCTAACATCTCCTTAATTTAACAATTTTTTGATATAATTAATATAACACACAGATATAAATAGACAAGTATGCAGTTTTTTCTGTGTCAGTATAAAAAAGATACTATTAAATTTAAAGGAGTTATAAATATGGATAACAAAGTAAATTATAATGTAGAATTACCCTCTGATAATATATATGAATCAAAATGCCCTATAATATATGCACTTGATGTGGTAGGACAAAAGTGGAAATTACCTATTATGTGGTATTTATCTCAAAAGGATGCTACTAGATATAATGAATTAAAACGTAGCGTAAAAGGTATTACTAATATGATGCTTACAAAATCTTTACAAGAATTAGAATCACATAAACTTATTATCAGAACCCAATATGACACCATTCCTCCTAAAGTTGAATATTCTTTAACTGAGAGAGGCAAAGCACTACTCCCTGCTTTAAACTCACTATATGTTTGGGGGAAAGAACAAATTGAAATTGATAAACTCAAGTAGAATTGCAGATTAATTCTTTAGCAATTTATTTTGACCTTATACCTGCTAACCTTATTAAATGCTTACCATTTCTAGTAGTTGATGCTCCTTCTCGAATTTTGTAATCAAATTTTAATTCATCATTTAAATAATACTCTCTAAAATGATAATTCTTAATTTTAGAATAGGTATGTTCTAAATTGCACAATTCTAGATCATGAGTAGAAATAAGCCCTGATGCCCCATCAGAACCCAATTGCATTATTAATGCTGTTGCCCCATCATGTCTATCAATTGAATTAGTTCCCTTAAATAACTCATCTAAAATAAAAAATACATTTTCATTTTTCTCTACCTCTTTAACTATTTTCTTAATTCTTAATATTTCAGCATAAAATGAAGATATACTATTTTCTAAATTATCACTTATTCTCATACAAGTGAAAATTTGCATTAATGAACATTCAAGCTTTTCAGCACACACTGCAGCTCCTATATAACTAAGTACTAAATTTATACCTATAGTTCTTAAAAATGTACTTTTACCAGACATATTTGAACCTGTTATTAGTAAAATATTTTTATTTTTATCAATTGTAATATCATTCCTGACCATCTTCTCACCTAAAAGTGGATGACCAAGCTTTTCAGCTCTTATTACATAATTCTTATCTGAAATCAAAGGCATAGCCCATTTAGGATTATCATAAATAATATTTGAAATGCTGTTTAGTGCTTCAAATTCTCCTATAACATGAAACCACTTTTTCAGTTTTTTCCCTGATTTAATTCTCCATTTTTCAAATTGTATCATGCACTGATAATCCCATAATAGCAATACATTAAATATCATAAATAGCCCATTATTTCTGTTAGATATTTTATCATATATATTAGATAACTTTTTTATTAAAGCTGCTGCATCTTCATCTTTAGACAATACTAATTTATTTTTAAGTTTTCTTAAATAATCACTTTTAAAATCCTTTTCTATAATTAAACTTAACAATCTAGAGTATATATTTATATTATTCTTATATTTATAAATGCTCTGAAATGCTTCGTTTCTTTCTTTTGCCTTAATAAATAGAAGCGATAACTGGACAAGTGCTATAAAGCATATTAGTTCAAAATTCACTAGAGAAGTGAAATAGCCTAGAGCAATTAATATAAATGTTACACATGGCAATAATCTAACCAATAAAATAAGCCACTTCTTAGTATATAATTCATTTTTATCTGTTGCCCATTCATATAATTCTTCTGGATTAATGCATTCATTAGAAATAATCATACCTTCTGCCTCAAATAGTTGTCTCCATTCTAAGCAACTTGCTAATTCCTGCAAAGATTCTTGTATTTCCTTTATCTCCAGAGGAGTTTTTAATGGATTTGTAAGCCTATTTTTTAAATTTTGACGTCCCATAAATGTTTTAGTGCTATTAATCCACTGAAACAAGGAGTTTCTTCCGAAAATATCTAAATCATTAGAAAAATAATGATCTTCATCTTTAAATTCTCTACCATCATCCTCAAAGCTATTCCACTGACCCTCTAATCTCTTTACAGCTTTTTCATTTATACCTTTTAAGGCTATTGAATATTTTCTTTTATTTATTTCCTTATCATGCATAATAATTAAGTAAATAAAAATAAGTAATTGTACTGTGAATACTCCTATACTTAGGTAATAACTCTTAATGCTAAAGGTATAATATGTAACACTTAACCCAATAATTAGGGTGACAAATCTTAAATAAGCTATAATTCTTATTGATTTATTTTGTTCTTCAATTAAGGTGTTATATGTTTTTAACCTATTAATATAATTATTATAAGTACTTTTCAATGTTCTCCTCCAATCATATTTCAAATATCATCTATTTCAGAATCTTATATACTTCTACTTTTTTCTTTTATATTACAAAATTATATACCCATATTTATCCAAAATCAAAATAAGTTAATATTCTTCTCTGGCTTAAAGTCTTATGAATGGTTTAGAAATTAATTACTAATAAAATCACCTTCTCAAAACAAAAGTCATATTATGATGTTATAAGTTTTTATGAAAGGAATAAGCAACATGTATAATGTTTATCAACAACCATATTTCATATACCCATATCCATGTTATATGAACACACCACAATATAATCCAAACACTATGTATAACCCTTACAACATGTATCGCTGCTGTCCTTACTGTCATAATGATGAGCATATGAAAACCCAAAAATCTTCTAAAATTCAGCTTAAAGATTATGGACCATACCCATTTGTAGTTAATATTGAGGAGGCTACTAAGCAAAACAATACTTTTCGTACTGCTTTATGGACAGGAGAAAATCTACAGCTTACACTTATGAGCATCCCTGTTGGAGGCGAAATTGGTTTAGAAATTCACCCTGAAACAGATCAATTTCTGCGTATTGAAGATGGTGAAGGTATCGTTAAGATGGGGCGCAGAAAAGACTCTTTGGATTTTCAACATAAAGTATATGATGATTTTTCTTTCATCATACCTGCTGGCATATGGCATAACCTCGTTAATACAGGTAATAAACCAATTAAACTATACTCTATATACGCACCACCTCAACATCCTCATGGCACAGTTCATCCAACTAAAGATGATGCAGAAGAAGCAGAAGAGCATCACGACCACTAATCGAGTAGGAGGTAGATAATTATTTTATCTACCGACCTCTCACACCAC
>NZ_SULK01000049.1:0-3279 GCF_007115085.1 Clostridium sp. HBUAS56017
AATATTAATTAAATCTCATATAATAATATTACTTTGGATTTAAAATGGATTTAAATTAAGACTTTACAATGAATTTTTAGCAAATAAAAAAGCCTCAAACGAGTAATATACTCATTTGTGACTTAGTAATGATAGTCCATAGGGGAATCGTCTAGCACATTTATTTATATATTAATATACAACACAAACATACGCAAACCATTATAAATACTTGCTTTTCTTAAGTTTAATTATATAATGAAACAATGATATATTTTCTTATATTTTGGAGAATAGTAACCTTATAGTAACCTTTAGGTTAACTTAAAAATAAATTATTTATAAGGAAGTATATTATGAGAAAAGTTGATTATAACTCTATGACAGTAACTTTTAAAAATGCACCATGTAAAGAGGCATTAGTTGATTATTACTGTTTGCTAATTGATGTGTTAATGGAAAAATATGGCAAAGATGCTGTAAGAATAGCATTAGAAGAATTAATAAATGAACATTATTAATAACATGAGCAAATCTGCTTATGATCTATATCACAAAATTATAACTTAATTTATATAAATAATAATCTCACACGCAAGAAAAAGAGCCTAGCGAAAACTAGGCTCTAAATTTTTTATTTATTTTTATCTATTTCTAAAGACTCATTAATATCTTTTTCTGCTAGCATATCTTCATTACTAATGCATTTTATAAATTCTTCATTATCCATATATACTAGTAATATTTTAAGTAATTGATGAAATTGTTTCTTTTTTCTTAATATACTATTAGGAGCTTCTAATACTATTGAATATATAAAATATCCAAATAGCAACAAAATTACTACTAATAATAAAATAACTACTATTATATCAATACTAAATCTACTAAAAAAATATGTAAAACCTGCGGCTCCAAAAAATCCTGTAATCAGCTTTAAAATCTCACCTAACCCTGTTCTTTTTATCTTATCTAACAATCCACCAGTGTCTTTTAAAAGATTTTCCAATTGCCCTTTATTACTTAAATTTTCATGAATTAAAACACTATATAAAACATCAATATGCTTTCTGTAATCACTCAGTTTAACATTATTTGTATAAATTACAAGTAATGGTGCAATGAAAAGAAAAAATGCACTGGCCACTATGGTCTTTGCATTACTATAATTTACTGAATACACAAAACATGAGAAACCTAAACCGAAATCTAAAGCTATATATAATAACTTTAATTTGTTTTTCAAAGGAATATCTTTAAACTTTATTCGTCCTTTCTCATCTTGATATTTCTTGTAATATTCCTCTTTATATTTATCAAAAATTGATACTAACCATTCATTATAATTCATATACTCCCACCTCATGGTTAATATTACCACAATATATTTGTTAAATAAATAAAAACAGCAGCTGAATTGCTCCTTGCTACTGTTCATACGCATCAATTTCTATTTTATACTATTCCTTTTCTTATAACTTCTTCTGTTATTAGCCGTATCTCCTTTGTTAGGGGTTCAGCCAAGCTATTTTTAATATTTTGAGGCAAGAAAAATAGTCTTTTTAATATATATAACCTTAGTCTTATATAGGCTATCTTTATTCTTAAAATATCTAAATCCATAATTCTCACCTCCTTAAAAACTATACTAAGTCATCTATTGCTATTTCCGCTGATTCAAGCAATTCAATTGGAATCCTTGAGTTTTCTAATAATGTTTCTCCTAATTTTATATCATTTACATTTATACACGGATTTAAAGTATATAATTCCTTAATATCACTTTCTAAATTTAAAAGTATTTTAAGTAATTTATCTCTATCCTGTTCTTTTAATTCCTTTACACTTTCAACTCCAGTTGCTTTAAATAATAATGTAAGATATTCTTTTCTGACTTTTATCTCTTTAAGTTTTCTATTTGTCTTTGCTTCTTGGCCAAATTGTTCTGTATATATTTTATATCCGAACTCTAACATTGGTTTAATGGCTTTAAAGACAACTGCAGAACCACTTAGAATTAAAAGCAAACTTCCAGACTCTAATCTTTTGTATTTCAATTCTTCATCATTACCTATAAGTTTATTGGTATTTTCATAAATATTTTTTATTAACTTAACATTCTCAATTAGATTATCAACCGAATTATCTTCATTTAACAATCTGACTTTAAAAATTTCTTTCTATTCATTTTCTAATAATAATTTATTTGAAATATCTTCAACTTGTTCAAATTTAGCATATAAATATTTAAATGAATTTGATATATCTACTAATGCTTTTACTGTATTCAAATATCTTGCTTCCACCTGATTTAAATCATAACTAATAGAACTAAATTCTTGAATTATCATCATATTATTAATAGCATTGTCAGCAAATTCCTTAAAATTACAAACATCATACTTTTCTTTTAATTTCCCTAACCCTACTGAAAGAGCAATTAAATTAATTCCTCTTAGACCTCGTTCAAACTTATCAAAAAATCCTCTATTATACTGACTAATGGAATTAGCATTATTAGATCCTACATTAGTTGCAGCATTTATTGATTTATTTAACAAAAAATTAGTTAAAAAATTATAATCGTTATATATCCTATTCACCATTTTTTCTATACTACTAACAATATTATTATACTATGACAATTCATCTTTTAGTTTAACACATTCTTCTCTTACATCTGATAAATTCACCTTTATACCTCCATCACACTATTTATATTTTGTTTAATTTATGCTATAATAGAGGTATATTAAATAGTCTCTATTATACATTGAACTCACGAGATGGCACTCTCATATGTGAGTTCTTTTTATTTGGTTATATTTACATAATACTACAGTTTGTCCAATATTTCAAAAACAAAAAAAGAATGTTACAAGCAAGATTTCACCTACTCACCACCTACCTTTTGAGGAAAATATAATTTCATGTTTACTTAATAACAATATGTATAAATATTATTTTCTTGTATACAATAATTTTATCTATACTTAGGAGGTTAGCTTATGCCAATAATTCCAGACACGCCCAGTATTCATGTATATGCAAAAGCATTATCAGCGTTTACACAATTATTATTTAATTTAGGAAACAGTCATTATGAACAATATATTAACTCAAAAAGTAATCCATCAATAGCAGAAACGTTTAACACACTATTAACTGAAAATCTATATAATATATTTCATACCCAATATAAAGGTGTACTTTACGGACTTAACATAAGATATAAAGAATATAAAGGAACAGACACTGAATTAGAATGGTTAAACAACATTGTTGAAGATTCAGCAGATT
>NZ_SULK01000005.1:0-24431 GCF_007115085.1 Clostridium sp. HBUAS56017
CACTCATACTGTTATCATTGAAGTTACTGGTCAAAAGAATGCTTCTGCTTCTGATTCTTATATCAACTTAGATGCTTTTGATATCGTAGATGGTAATATTACTACTCCTCCCTCTACTAATACTATAGTAGAGGAAACTAACTCCATTTTAAAATATTCTGGAGTATGGGGAAGCGCTTCCGGCTCTTCTAATAGCGGTAATACTAACAAATATTCAAAAGATCCTAATTCTTCAGTAGCCTTAACTTTTACTGGAACTGGATTAAATGTTATTGGATTTAAAGGGAAAGCTGTTGGTATTGCTAAAATTACTATTGATGGTACTTCTTACACTTGGGATGGTTATTCTGCTACTGATGCATTTAAACAAGTTCTATTCCAAAAAACTGGTTTAACTAGTGGTGCCCATACTGTTATCATTGAAGTTACTGGTCAGAAGAATACTTCTGCTTCTGATTCTTATGTTAACCTAGATGCTTTTGAAATTTTACCTTAATTAGTACCTCTTAAATATTAATATATTCAATAAAAAAATCTGTACTTTTGTTTTACTAAACTAGTACAGATTTTTTATAATATTTTCTTATTTTGTTTTACAGAAGATTTTCTTACTATCTAATCCAAATATTATTTTTGTAATTCTAAACTTGTTTATTACTACTGACAATGTACTTGAAATAAGCATACTTATAATAAAACAAGTTGTTACTAATAATGTTGGTAATATATTTTTATCATATAAATATATTAATACTAATTGAATTATTGGCATATGAATTAAATATATTGTAAAGTTATTTTCCTTTAAAAACACATATATTTTAGTATTTATAATGTTAGGTTTAAACTCTAATATTTTTATTATAATAAGATACCAAAATAATATACCTACTAGTGGTACAATTGGTTCAATTAAAACACTTATTCCTTTAACTAGCATTGATCTACAATAAAGATTCAAAAAGTAAACGCCACTTGTTAATAATATCTGAATACCTAATACCACTAACACATTAACTTTTTTTACTCTTTTAAGTATTGTTCTATTATATTTCCTTAATATAAATCCTATATAGAAAAATATAGCAAACTGTAAAACCTTATGTATTTGTAATATATTAAGAACTTGGCTTTTCTCAATTAATTTACCTACTATATATGCTCCATAAAACATAATACATAAAATCTTTATATTACCACTTTCAATTCTCTTTTCAAGTATCCTAAAGACTACAAAAACTCCAAATAACATTAACAAAAACCATAAGTGGGCGGAGTTTTTTGATAAAATTATATCATTCATTATATTGTATATCGAAAAATTACTTTTTTCAGTAAACATTCTTATAGGCATTACATATAGTAATGATATACAAAAATAAGGCACTATAAGCCTTCTATATTTTTTATATACAAATGTTCTATTATCATCATTTCTATTTAACTCATATCTAGTATAATAATATAAATATCCGGATACAAATACAAACATATAAACATGGTAACTAGATAAAAAACTATTTACAAACTTATAGAATTGAGAACTTATTCTAGGTACCCTAAACCAGTTAGAATATACAGCCATACTATGCTGCAATACTACCGTAATCATAGCTATTACTTTTAAAAAATTAAATTCTTCCAAAGTCTTTCTTTTTTCCATTACATTCTTATTCTCCTTATAACTCAAGAATATTCCCCTATAAATCTTTTACTATTTTAATTTATATACATATATTATCCTTGATCAATTCTATAGTAAATTATAGATAATATCTCCAAGTTCAGAATAATCTTCTCTGCTAAATAGTATACATTTTTCATTTTTCTGTTCTAAATGAACATTTATGTCTGACATTATTATTTTTTTATCTAGTGCTTTTGCATCTTCCACAACAGTTCCCCATCCCTCAAATAAAGAAGGTTGTATTACCACATTAGACGCGCTCATTAAAGCCAATTGTTCTTTTCTTGATATAAATCCTAGTATTTTTATATTATTCTCTAACTTATTATTCTTTATAAAATTTAGTAAACTATTAAAATGTTCTTTATTCCTATAATCATTGGTATTTCCTGTACATACCATATAAACTTGTTTCCCTTTTTTATTTACTACATAATCTATAGCTTTAAATGCAGTTATATGATTTTTATGTTTCCAAAATTGATTTGGTAAAAACACAAATTCATTAGATATATTAAATTTATCAAGAGTATTTTTTATAAAGTCATCGTCAACGCCATTTAAATCATCCTCAATATAAGATTCAAAACTTAAAATATTAACACCATCAACATTGTTAGGATATAAAGATTTATAATCATTAAATGCATCTTTACTACTTAATATAAGATTTTTATGCTTCTTAGCCATATTTTTGTAAATCTTATTTCTCCATTCTATTTCTTCCTTGGAAAACATCTCCGGTAAGTGTATATGTTGAAAATCTGGTATCCAATAAACGCATTTATCTTCTAGAAATAAATATGGATACACACTAACCGGATATATATAGTGAACATTGAATTTCTTTGCATTATCATATAATACCAAATCTAATGATTTGTGAAATATTTTGTTTGTAATCTTTTTTAAAAATGCATTTATTGAACTATCTTTATAAACTATAACTTCTATGTTGTCATAGTTCAAAAATGAATTAAATATACTAAAGTTTTCTTCCTTAGCTAATATGTAAATTTTTGTGGAATTATTTATTTTATTATTTCTAATTAATGTATAGATTATATTTTTTACATAGTATAATCCACCAATCCATTCCTTTCCACCATTCGCTATAAATAATATATTCTTATTCTCTATCAAATTTCTTCACCCAATCAATATAATTTTTTAAACCTTCTCGTAAGTTTTTTCTCTGCTTATATCCTAATTTACTTAACTTTGTAATATCAGCTTTCCAATTTAAAGGATCTCCCTTTTTAACTTCTCCATTAAATATTATCTTACTATCATCTAATCCTAGTATATTAGCATACTCTAATGCCAAAGTTTTAATAGATATTTCTTCTCCATTAGCTACATTATAAACAAAATCAGTCTTTTCATCATTAATTATTAAGTCTAATGCCTGAACTAAATCATAAATATTTATAAAATCTCTTGTCTCATTTCCTGTACCAAAAAGCTCTATATATCCTTTATTCTTATATTTATTATACATATCCCATAAAATTTGTTTTCTCAATCCCTCACCATAAGCAGAAAAAATTCTAACTACCGATATATTATGCCCTTTAACTTCTCTATAATAATGACATAGATCTTCGCACATTTTTTTATGCAATCCATATGGTGAAATAGGAGCAGCAATAGTTTTTTCTGATATAGGTAATTGCTTAGGATTTCCATAAACTGCTGCAGTAGATAAAAATATAAACCTAGGATTTATATTTGCTCTAGATAATGAGGATAATGTTTTATACAAAACGCTCACATTACTATCAAAATCCATTTCTGGATATTTTACAGACGTTGCAACACTTGCATTTCCTGCACAATGTATAAAAATATCTGGAGATATCTCCCTATAAGTTTCACTTAAGTCATCATCTAGTAAATTGCATTCCATAAACTTGCAATTTCGCATGCTTGATTTGCTATTTATAACATCTATACCGTATACCTCATATCCCTTAGATATATATAAATTAACCAAATGACTTCCTATAAATCCATTACATCCAGTAATTAAAACTTTTCTATTCATAATATTATTTCTCCTTTTTAAGGGTTTTTACAACCTTTGCTGGATTTCCAGCAACCACAGTATATGGGGGCACATCTTTTGTAACAACACTTCTAGCACCAACTACAGCTCCTTCGCCTATAGTTACTCCCTTCAATATAACACAATCAAATCCAATCCATGCCTTATTACATATTTTTATAGGTGCAGTTTTGACATTATTCCATTCTTTATTTTTTATAAAATTTCCTGTTTTTTTATAATCGTCTATACATTGTAGTGTATCATTACTTCTTTCACTCCAATAGATAGAGTGCGAATTATGATCATATATTGTACATCCCCATGCTATAGTTACATCATCACCTATTTCAACATTATTGATTGAAATTATATTAGTTCCACCTCCTATATACGTTCTATTTCCTATTGATATGCTTCCTGTCTCCTTTTCAAACACTAAGTTGCCTCCCAATAAAGAGTTAGCACCTATCTTAATACATTTATCATTACGCCTATCTGGCATTCTTATATCTACACTAAATGAATTCAACAACACTGTTGAAGTATCCATTATAATAAACTTATTATATTTTTTCATTTTTATTTTAAACTTTTCTTTTTGGTATAATTGTTTTAATTTAGAAATCATAATTACTTACTCTCCGCTATAAGTTTAATTTTCATTCAATTATCGACTTCATTTTTTAAATATTTAATAACTCTCGCCGGATTACCTGAAACCATTGTAAATTCAGGTACATCTTTTGTAACAACACTCCCTGAAGCTATTATTGCACCTTTACCAATACTTACCCCTTTTAATATTATTGAATTTAATCCAATCCAAACATCATCTCCAATAATTATTGGTTTTATCCTTCTATTAAAAATATTTTGCTTCGCATGTCCACACTTTAATATATACGGTAACTCCTCTCTTCGCACCTTATAATCTGTTGAATGCCCATTATTATCAATAATATTTACATTATGCGCAATTAAAACATTATTACCTATTTGTATCTCTTCCATAGCCCATATCTTACTATTCTCTCCCACATAACAATTTTCTCCAATTGTAATTTTTCCTCCAACAGCATCTGCTATTAAGGTTCCCCTAATACAACAACCGGAATCTATTATTATGTCTTCTCTATTTCCTGTCATATTGATAAAGCTAGTCTCTTCAAAAATTAATAAATCTTCATTAATACAACATTCTTTTCTAACCTTATTCTTTTTTATTCTAATCTTAATTGTATCTATAATTTTAATTTGATTTTACCTCCTCGCTTTTTCTTAATATATGATAGGTTTGTAAAGGCGCTATTACAGAAAACGGTATTGCAGTCAATATTTGAGCCAACATAATTCCAGTAGATCCCATCGCTAAATATTTGGAAAAGTATATGCATAAAGGAATATTAATAATACTTACTATTACACAATTGTACATTTGCAATTTTATCTCGTTAACTCCATTTAAAAAATATACAAAAGTATTACTAAAAACAGTAATAAATGTGCTTATAGCCATTGTTACTATTAAGTATTTATTAATTTCAATATTGTTATTCCCTAACCATATTTTAAATATTATATCTGAAAACACTGTCATTACCAATAATCCCAACCCAATTGGAATTAACAATAAACTAGTTTTATTTAATGTACTTCTTATCCACTTAATATCCCCTCTACCATATGCTTCAGTATAAGCTGACCACAATGGAGTAATCAATAATATATGTCCTGTATTAACTAAACTAAAAAGTTTATAAACAACATTATAGTTAGTAACCTCATTAGGACCACATACTTGAGCTATTATTATATTGTTTGTCCCAAAATATACCACTACTGCTATTTGTATTATGAAGAACTTAACTCCCAATCCGATTATTTCTTTAAATTTGTTTAATCTTACATATGCAAGTGCAGGTCTCAATTCAGCATTTTTCTTAAAAAATAAGCATGTAAGAAAAATACTTGGTAATATCATCGATACTCCATAACTAAATCCTAAATAAACTATATCTCCGCTAGTTATTCTTTTTAAAATTAATATACTTAGCACAGATATTATATTTACCAACAATTGCCCAATACCTGTTGCTGCTGATTGTTGCTTTGCATAATATAATTGGCTATATAAAGATAATATAAAATTGCCAAGAAAAAACACAAGTACAACAACAACCAAATTAACTAATTTAGAATTCGAAATAGTTACTGTATTAAAAATATTTTGCCAATTAAGAAATGGTATTATGAACATTAGTACAACTAATAAAATGAAAACAATAATAGTCATCGCCGCATAAGCTGTTGATATATATTCACGTGACTTTTCCAACTGCTTTTGAGCTAAAGATTCTGTTAATTTATTTCTTAATCCATTCCCTAATCCAATATCACTAAAAGATATCCATGAAATAATAGAAAGTAAAGTCATCCATATACCATATTGTTCATTGTTAACATATCCTATTGTTATTGGAACTAATAAATAGCTTAATCCCAATCCCAAAAATTTCAAAATAAAGCTAACTATAATGTTAGCTATAATGTTACTATCTTTGTTCTGTTTTAATCTAGTTATCTTTTGCATCTATTTTCTCCTTTCTAGGTGCGCCATCTAACTTTCAGCTTTTATCCATAAATAAATTAATCCTTAATTATGCATTTTTTTATTGGTTTTATGCATTTCTTTAATATATTGTAAAGTCTCGGATATTTTAAAGACACTCCTTGTACTAAACCTACTACATAATAGTAATGTTTTGAAAAGTTCTTCACACCATTCTTTTTTAACACTCTACTCATTTCCATTGATCTTTTATCTAATTTACTTAATGTTTTTATTCCTTCGTAAATGCGCATGTTAGAAAGTGTAAATTCCACCTTTTTTAAAGAACATTCCTTAGATGCTCTAAGCCACAAATCCCAATCCATTGTCCAATATAAACTTTTATCTACCATACCAATTTTATCGATCAACTTTTTCCTATAAAAAGTTGATGGCTGACATATATAATCTCTCCTTCTTAACAATTCCACATCATAATCTGCTACTCCATCTGATGACTTAATAAGATTTCCATGTTCATCTATGGTATTTGCTGGTCCATAGATAAATTGATCATCAACATTTTCACTAAAATATTTATTAACAAATTCCAATGCTCCATCATTATAAGTATCATCTGAATTTAACCATGTTACAATATCCCCATTGCTCATACAAAAACCTTTATTAATTGCATCTGCTTGACCTTCGTCTTTCTCTGATATCCATCTCATGTTATATGTACCATCATATCTCTTTATAATTTCTAGAGTATCATCACTCGATCCTCCATCTACAATAATATGTTCAATATTTTTATGTGATTGATTTTTAATTGATAATATAGTTGCCTCAATAAACTTACCTTGATTATATGATGGTGTAATTATTGATATTTTAAGTTCATTCATAAAATAATATCCCCTTACTGCTTACTAGATTCCTTTTACTTCCGTTACTTATTAAATCTTATACTATATATAAAACTTGCTATACTATATACTCTTCCATTTTTCTGATATCAAGTTATTATCTTCACTATCATTAGACCATTTACTCGGACAAATAACAATTTTATCATCATTATTATTTAACCATGCTCCCCACCAACTAAAAGTACTATTAGCTATAATATTATGCTTACAATTACTCATTAACTGCATATCCTTATAACTATTACTACCAGTATTCCAATCAACAAAAATGCATTCATCATCTAGTTTGAAATTTTCTTTTACCCATAACATATCATCAGAAAAAAACACAAATACAGGATTACTTACTTTATCTTTTACCATGCCTATTGCTTTGTTATAATATGACATATCACATACGCCGACAAGTGATTTCTCTTTTAAATAATCTCCTCTTCTCACGTGAATGCTCACTGTATTCTTATCATGCAAATACTTTATTAATTTTCTATTTCTATCATCTAATTTATTTTTAAATACAAACTCTTTTCTGATCTGGTCAGATACATCTATAAAATACTTTTCAGCTTGCCAATATCCATCAAAGTAAATATCTTTATCATATTTCTTTAGTTTAACATTCGAAATACATTTATCTTCTTTATATTCACTTTTTTTTGTTAATTGGACATTAAAATATTTATTCGCAATTCTATATAAAACACTTTTTTTGTCAAAGCTTATTTTTTTTATCTGTCCTTCACTTGCTTCAACATAATGTACATTAAAAATTGATTCTATTTCAAATCCGTTATGGTGATTATGTATTCTATAATCGCTTTTATCAAACATTACATGATTATTATTTTCACATAAACTCTTATAAAAAGCATATTGAAACATTTGATTGCCCAATCCACCTACGGCCCTAACTATAATCATATCTTGCTTAAACTCCTTTTAAAATATTAATTTACTACATAAATCATTAAAATGCAATTTATTGACTCAAATCTTTATCTTCTTTTTTTTCAATATGAAAAATGGAAACTGCACTTCCAAAATAGAAAAATGAGATCCAAGTTAATTGACTAAACTCCATTGATGAATCTGATATTCCACTTAACAAAAAAGTTATCACCATGGAAAATGTCAAATAAAAAACTCTTCTATCTTTAATTTTATTTAATTTATATATCAATATAATTAAAAATAATATAAATATGAAAAGACCTAGATAACCTGTTGAAAACAATGTTTTCAAATACATATTATGGGCATTATTCCTGTTTGGATTTATAAATGAATCTGTTACTAAATCTACCCCAAATAATCTATGATACATATCCTGATTATTAAAATAATCTAATACTATTGTCCAAATTTGACTTCGTCCTTGTGTATTACTTCCACTAAACAGATCATCTATACTAGTGAAATTAAACGATATGAAATTAAATTTACTAAACAATGCAGTATTAGATAGTGCTGAAAATAAAAATATTCCTACTACTACTACCCCCAGCATAGTAACAAAATTTTTCATTTTAAAATTCCACACCTTATTTTTTCTTTGTTCTATTACATACCTTGAATATATATAAACTATTGTTAAATAAGCTAGGAGATACAGCCTTGAATTAGATAACAATATTAATATTGGCGCTCCAATGAAGCAATATATATTTTTAATAGCCTTTATTATTTTACCTAATTCAATATTAATAAATATTAAAAATATCACAGACTGAGTTATTGCAAATGCAAAATCAGTTTTAAAATAATACATTCCATTTAATGTTATTGCGTGTCCCCATTCTATAGACCCTTTACCTTGTGCTATACATATTAAATTAGTAATTAACACAATGATATATGAGATTGCTATATATTTACTTAACTTATTTACTCTTAAATAATATACTCTCCCTAATAAATATAGCATAAAACTAGAAGAAATTTTTGCATATATCATTAAACCTTCCGTTTCTCTAAAAGCAGAGGCAGTAAACAAAACAAATAATATGCAAACTGCCATATCTACTAAATTAATGTGTCTTATTCTATATAAACTAACTGTAAATATAATTAAGC
Source organism: Clostridium sp. HBUAS56017 (assembly GCF_007115085.1). NCBI lineage: Bacteria > Bacillati > Bacillota > Clostridia > Eubacteriales > Clostridiaceae > Clostridium > Clostridium sp. HBUAS56017. The sequence goes on from NZ_SULK01000005.1 coordinate 9,294, forward strand.
AAAATCCTGCTAAAATCATATCTAAACTTTTAACTTGCCACAACATATCAGCTAATGGTTTAAAAAACAATAAAAATTCCATTTAATCTCCTATTCCTCACTAATCATAAGCATACTTGATAGCTCTTACAAATCCATCTGTAACGTTCTTAAAATTAAATTTATCAATATTTTTGTACAAGCCTTTATTAAGTTCATTATCCACCTTTTTATCCATTATAAAAGATTCTATACTTATTGCAAAATTAGTTTTATTAAACGGATCAATTATTAATCCATTGTCTCCATTAACTATTAGATCATTTGCTCCGTCTGCATACTTTGAAACAATCACTTTTAATCCAGCGCACATAGCTTCAATTATAACTAATCCAAAACAATCTTCTCTTGTTGGCAATATAAATATATCTGATTCAGCATATACTTTCTTTAAATCATTTTGTTGCAAATATCCCAAGAACTTTACTTTATTCATTATCCCTAGCTCTCTAGCTTGCGCTTCTAATTTATATTTTTCCTCTCCTTCACCAACAACATTTAGAACAAATTCATGATTTACTAAACTTAATGCATCTAATAATAAATCTACACCTTTTCTTTTTATTAGTGATCCTACATATATAAGTCTTGGTACTTCATTAGCCTTATTAAAATTCCTTTTTATTATATATTTATCGATGTCAACTGTTAACAAGCTAATAAATATCTTTTCCTCTTTTGCCCCATACTTTATTTGAGCCATCTTAGTAGCAGTACTACTAGCAACAAGCGAATCGGCATTTCTACAAATTAATTTTCTTAGTAAGAATTGTACCTTATTTATATCTTTTTCAGAATTTAAAGTTCCGTCAGACCAACTAATATATTTTAATTTTCTAATTTTGCACCAAATGAATGCTAACAATATTGTAGGATTGTATTCACACCCTATAACTACATCAGGCTTTATTTCCTTAAGTCTACCTATTATACCAACTGGAATATGAATATATTTATTATCCATCTTCTTTTTAAGTTTAATTGTCTTAGACTTCAAAAATACACTATTCTTTATTAATGATTTATCTATTTCCCACGATCTATTATCCTCATTTTTACTAGAATAAATAATTGTTATCTCATAATCTGTATTATCTGCTAAAAAGTTAAAAAAATCTACTCTATATGGCGATGGTATATTAGTTACGATGCATATTTTCATCTTATTTTCCCCTATCATATCTACATATATATATAATAAATTTTAAATTTGTATTTAAATATCTAAAAAATAGCCTTTTAGGGTCTTGCAACAATCTATACAGCCATTCTAAGCTGAATTTTTGCATCCACATTGGTGCTCTTTTTATTTTACCTCCATGATAGTCAAATCCAGCACCTACTCCTATCATTAATGAATTGACTTTATCTCTATGTTCGTACATCCATATTTCTTGCTTAGGAGCACCTAATCCCACCCATAAGAAATCTGCCTTCGATTTATTTATATTTTCTATATCCCTTTTATCTTCTTCATCAGAAAGCTTTCTAAATGGCGGTGAATACATTCCTACTATCTTAAGATTGGGATACTTTTCACCCAACTTTATCTTCAGTTCCTTTAATGTTTCTTCCGTACTTCCATAAAAGTAATTAGTATAACCATATTCTTCAGAAGCTTCAAATATTTTTTCCATCAAATCTGGTCCTGTTACCCTTTCAGCCTCCTCAAATCCGTACCTTCTACTTACCACTGATAATGGACCACCATCAGGCAATGCCATCGCTCCAGAATTTTGTATATTTCTATACTTTTCATCTTCATATGCCATTACAGTTGTATGAACATTTGAAACACATATATAATTTCCTTTTAGTTCATTTAAATTTTCTTCTATATATGAAACTGTATCTTTCATATTAATAACATTTATATTCACGCCCAATATATTACATACTTTCATTAAATCCACCTACAGTGTTATATATTTTCATTAAAATATCGTAATTTATTTTTTTATTATACCTACTGCAAAAGGTTTCTCGTGCACCTATAGATAATTTATTTAATAAATCATTATTATTTAGTCTTTCTACTTGTTTAGTCAACTCCTCATAACTATCATATTTGTATAACAATCCATTCTTTTCATGTTCTATTATTCCTGCCATATTTCCAATCTTTCCTGAGATTACAGGCACGCCTAAAGAAAAACTTTCAACTATAGTCATAGGAAATCCCTCATAACACTGTGAGGCCATTATTAAAGCTTTAGAATTGCTCATTAATTTCTCTACCTCATCCCTGTTTTTAAAACCTAATAACTTAACATTTTCTATGTTGTTTTCTGCAATATACTTTTCTGCCTCTTCCCGAAAGGGTCCCCTACCAACAATGTACAATTGCTCTTTCTCAATACTTTTCCATGCCTTCAGTATTAAGTCTACACCTTTCAATTTATCTATTCTCCCAATATACAGAAAATAAGTTCTATTTTCTATATCTATCAAAGAATCATCTCCAAAATTTGTGAAATTAGGCTTTATAAATATTTTCTTTGAATCAATTAATGTTTTTAACTTATTTTTATTAAATTCCGTAAGAGCAATATAACCATCTACCTTCCTATAAGTTCCTATAAACCTATGAAATGATAAATTAATTGCTGAGATAGAACTTTGTACTATTGAGTTTCTATAGCATTTATTTCTAATTGCACAAATTAGACTTTTTTCCAAGCACTCTTCACATATTTCATTATTTTTTGTAAAAGTTGCTGCTGGACATAATAATCTAAAATTATGAATTGTTTGAATAACTGAAACTTTGCAATGTCTAGCAGAATAATATACTGATGGACTTATAAGTGGTAATGTATTATGAACATGCACTATGTCAACATTTTCCTTCTTTATTATCTTTTTAACTTCTCTATAAGTTTTAAAAGAAAATATCGTTTCTAAAGGCAACAATAGCTTCTTTAAAATTCCTTTGTTCTTTATCTCGTCATTATGCCTTTTATAAATTAAAACTTTATGTCCATTTTCTAAAAGTAAATTTTTTTCATTTTCTACTACTGCATCTTCTCCACCTGGAACTTGATAATAGTTATGTACTATTAATACAGTTTGCTTTTTCATATTACTCACCTTTTATTTCTTTAAATAATTTCATATATTCTTCCGCTATATTATTCCAATTAAAACGCTTAATTATCTTCTCTTTCCCTAGCTTAGACATATCTCTATTATTTATATTTTTCTCTATAGCTTTTATCCAACTAGTCATATCATAATCTTTCATTATAATTCCATTAATTTTATCATCAATAATATAACTTGGTCCCGGTGCATCCCTTGCTATCACTTTACATTCTCCATACATAGCTTCAAGAATGCTCATACCAAAAATTTCTTGGCTATTAAAATTCAAAAATATATCACTCGCTTTATAGTAACTATGAATTTTTGAATTTTCAACTTTGTCTATAAGTACAATATCTTTATCTAATCCATATTCCTGAATTAAACCACATATCTTATTTTTTAAAGAACCTTTTCCAATTATAATTAATATATAGTCATCATTTATTTTTTTCAATTCTTTTAACACTTCTATCGCTTTTAACGGTTCTTTATATTCTTCTAATCTTCCTACAAATATAAGTACTCTTTTATTTATTGGTAAATTTAATTCTCTTCTCAAATCAAATTTACTCTTACCAAAATCTTCAATCACATCTAAATCTAAGCCTACCGGTATAGTTCTTACATTATTTATCCCTCTAACTTCAAATTGCTCTTTAACTATTGGAGTTTTTACCACTAATTTCGATTTTTTGAAATATCTTATATTTCTTTCCGCTAAGATATTCATAAATAACTTTTTCACTTTATTCCTCGAATCACTCTGTAAAACTCCTATATAATTATATATAGGAATATTATGTTTATTACAAAACTTAATAAAACTAGGGACCATTAATTGATTATCACTTAACAAATGAACAATGTCTATATTGTAGTCAAGAATAAACTTAGGAGAAATAATCCCATGATTATACATTCTACTTGCTTGAATATATATTATCCTAACCTTTTCATTTATCTCTTGTATTGTTACATCTTTGCTTCTATTTTTGTTTGTTAAGAAAAATATATCTGTTGAAACACCTTTCTTTGCTAAAGCTTTTGCCAATCCAATTTCTTGAACATTATAATATCCAAGCTTCCCTGATTCACCTGCATATAGCCTTATAATACCAAGCTTCATATTAGTTACCTCTTAATTGCTTTTTGACATTATCTAATACTGAATTTCTATTCAAAACTATTTATAATTCTCCACAAACCACTTATATGCTTTTTCTATTCCATCTCTAAGTTCCACTTTATACTTCCATCCTACCTCTTCTAATTTACTTACATCAAGAAGCTTTCTAGGTGTGCCGTCTGGTTTGCTAGAATCAAAAACCAATTTTCCTTCATACCCTACAATTTCTTTAATCATTTCAGCAAGACCCTTTATAGTTATCTCTTTACCTGTACCAATATTAAAGAAATCATTTCCCTCGTATGTTTCCATTAAATAAATACAAGCATCTGCCATATCTTCAGAATACAAAAATTCTCTAAGAGGTGTACCACTTCCCCATACTACAACTTCTTTATCATTGCTTTCCTTGGCTTCATGAAATCTTCTAATTAATGCTGGCATCACGTGAGAATTTTGAGGATGGAAATTATCATAAGGTCCATATAAATTTGTAGGCATTACACTAATGTAATTAGTACCATATTGCTTATTAAAAAATTGACACATCTTAAGACCAGATATTTTAGCTAAAGCATATGCTTCATTTGTTTCTTCCAAATATCCTGAAAGCAAATATTCTTCCTTTATAGGTTGTGGACACATTTTAGGATAAATGCATGAACTACCAAGGAACATTAATTTTTTCACTTTATATTTATGAGCCATTCCTATAACATTATTTTGTATCTGCAAATTTTCATATATAAAATCAGCAGGATAATTGCTATTTGCAAGAATACCCCCTACCTTAGCCGCCGCCAAAAATACATATTCTGGCTTTTCGGATTTAAAAAAATCTTCAACTTTCGTTGAATCTTTTAAATCGAGTTCAGCATGAGTTCTTACTACAATATTAGTAAACCCTTTAGTTTCTAGCCCTCTTACAATTGCAGAACCTACTAAACCTCTATGTCCTGCTACATAAATTTTACTATCTTTATTCATAACTTATCTATCTCCTATATACGACACTATTTTTTTTGCAATATCCTTATATTGATTTTCAAACTTATAATCATTATTAACTTTTAATCCATCTAATTGTTTCAATATGTTGCCAATATCAAAACTTTCTTCATAGTTTATTTCTAATGCTAAGTTCATATACTTTAATTTTTCTATTGTATTTCTATCTTCAGCAACAGAATTTCTTGATAGTATGGCACATTTCTTATTTGCACATAAAACTTCCGCAATCGTTCCCCATCCTGCTTTTGTTATAACATAATCACTTGCCTTAACATAATCATGAGTATTCGCGATATCCTTTGATAAGTATGTTACATTATTACCTTCAATATTTATTCCTTCTGTTACTATAAAATCATAATTTAAGTTTTCGACATTGATATTGCCATTTAATTCAACAGATCGCCCTACGCTAATAAAAACTATTTTCTTTTTATACTTTTCTTTTATCTTTTGGACATTCTCTTTGCTAAAAGCTCTACAGCACAATCCTACTTCTTCATAATTTTTTAAATAACTTTTCATATTATCGATATATAAAGAATATAATAGAACTCTATCCGCAAGTTCATAACACTTCCTATACGGCTCACAAATTATACTGTCAAAATATTCATCATATATATCAACCCAAGTAAAATTTGATATTAATAAACTTGGTACGTTAGAAATACTTGTTGATTTAAAAATCCAAGGAACTATGTCGCTCACAACAATATCTACAGAAATCTTTTTTAGAAATTTCTGTTCTTTTATACTTCTCTCATTCCAAGTATTAATATACTGCATTAAACTTTTCTCTAATTCTCTTTTATTTACTTCCAGAGAACCCGACTTTAAAATTAATCCAACATCCATCACTTCAGAGTAAATAATTAATCTTTTTCCGTGCTTTTTCAATATGCCTTTTATAAATTCACCTTGATATTTTCCTGTCTTAACTATTACTCTCACATCTGAATTAGCTTCAAGAATATACCCAATTATAGGTATATTTCTTGAAGCATGCCCAAATCCATGATCAGATATATAGAATGCCACTGTCCTCATTTTTTATTTATTCTTTTCTTTAAATTCTTTCGATCCTATACCTACAATTTCCTTCATATCACTATCAACCATCATTGAAACTAAGCCTTTAAAACTAACTTTTCTTTCCCACTCTAGTTCTTTTTCTGCCTTCGTTGAATCTCCCCATAACAATTCAACTTCTGCTGGTCTAAAATACTTTGGATTTACATCTACTAACAATTTTCCATTTGACTTGTCATATCCTTTTTCATCTACGCCAGTACCCTTCCATTCAATTTCAACACCAACTTCAGCAAATGCTAACTCTACAAATTCTCTTACTGTATGAGTTTCGTTAGTAGCAAGAACATAATCTTGAGGTTTTTCTTGTTGTAGAATTCTCCACATACCTTCTACATAATCACCCGCAAAGCCCCAGTCTCTCTTTGCATCCAGATTACCTAATGATAGCTTTTCTTGTTTTCCAGCCATTATAGAAGCAACAGCTATTGTTATTTTTCTTGTTACAAAAGTTTCACCTCTTCTAGGAGATTCATGATTAAATAATACCCCATTACAAGCAAATAAATCATATGATTCTCTGTAGTTTACAGTTATCCAATATGAATAAAGTTTAGCAACTCCATATGGACTCTTTGGATAAAAAGGTGTTTTTTCACTTTGAGGTGCTGTATCTGGTAATCCTCCAAATAACTCTGATGTGGAAGCCTGATAAAATTTACACTTGACTCCAGTTTCTCTAATTGCATCTAATAATCTCAATGTTCCTACTCCTGTAGCTTCTGCAGTATACTCAGGTACTTCAAATGATACTGCAACGTGAGATTGAGCTGCTAAATTATATATCTCATCTGGTCTTATTTTTTCTATTAATCTATTTAAGTTACTTGAATCTGTCAAATCCCCATAATGTAAAAATAATCTTTTGTTTCCTATCTCAGGATCCTCGAAAAATGGATCTATTCTAGTTGTACTAATAGTACTATGTCTTCTTATAATTCCATGAACTTCATAACCTTTTTCCAATAATAATTCCGTTAAATATGATCCATCCTGTCCAGTTATTCCTGTTATTAATGCTATTTTACTCATTCTTTTCTCCTTTACATTTGCGTAGTTTTATATTTCTATTTGAAAATTTTTTCTTACCATAAAACATTTAAATAATATTTTTGTAATCTCTAAGATTATCCATATAATCCTTATTAACAATATAAATTGAATCCTCTGTCTCTAAAGCCATAATATCATCAATTCCTATCATAACTACTCTTTTGTAACTATTAATAGCTATATTACTACTTGATTCAATTACCATTGTATTTCCATCAAGAATATTATTATTAACATCCTTATCCTTATATCTTTCAACAGATTTCCAAGTTCCAACATCATCCCAACCTATTTCACTTGGAACAACATAAATGTTTTTTGATTTCTCTAATACCGCATAATCTATCGAAATAGGAGTTGTATTATTGTACTCTTTATCTATAAACTCTTGTAAATTATCTTCTTCTATACTTTCTATTTCATAAATTGCTTCATAAGTTTCGGGACAATACTTCTTAATTTCATCTATTATTGTTGAAGTCTTCCACAAAAACATCCCACCATTCCAAAGATAACATCCATTTTCAAGATATTCTTTTGCCTTTTCTTCATTTGGTTTTTCAACAAATTTATCAACCTTAAAAACGCTTTTCAATTGTTGAGAATTTAAATCTACATTATATTTTATATAACCATACCCTGTTTCAGGTCTATCCGGCTTCATACCTAATGTTATTATCGCGTCATTATTTTCTTCAATAAACTTATTTGAAATTCCAACAATTTTTCTAAATCTTTCTTCATTTTTAATTAAATGATCTGAAGGCAAAACTATCATGTTACAATCTTTATAATATCTTTCAATTACCAATGCTGATAATGCAATACAAGGTGCTGTATTTCTTCCCTCCGGCTCAATTATTATATTTCTTTCTGGCAACTCTGGTATTTGCTCTCTTACTAAGTTAACATACATAGCTGCTGTACAAATAAAAATTCTTTCTATTGGTATAATAGGCTTTATTCTATTCACAGTCATTTGTATCATTGTATCTTCCCCTATTAACTTTAAAAACTGTTTTGGCTTTTCATCCGTGGATAAAGGCCAAAATCTCGTACCTTTACCTCCAGCCATTACTAACGCACATAACATACTATCTCTCCTATTCTAACAGACTTAAAACTATCACTTTCTCTTTCACTGCTTTCTATTTAAAACTGCTTTTCTACCAACAGAATAATAATCTATATTAGTATTCTCAAAATCACAATTATCATAACAATTCCTACCATCAAATATTATTGCTCTCTTCATTTGCTCTTCATATGTTTCTATCTTCATGAATTTAATCTCATTCCATTCTGTAAAGATAAATACCATATCTGCATCTCGTATAGTTTCTTCTGGACTTTTTGCATAACTTAGCTCTTCCGAAAAAAGTTTTTTGAAATTTTCTTTTCCAACAGGATCATAAACAACCACTTCGGCACCTTCACTTAAAAATCTTCTAACATTAGGTATTGATGGCGCCTCTCTTAAGTCATCTGTTCCCGGTTTAAACGTTAACCCTAAAACTGCAACCTTCAAACCTTTTAAACTCCCAAATCTTTGTTTTGCTTTTCTAAACATCTTATATTTTTGATTTTCATTAACCTCTATAGTTGCTTTTATTGTTTTCAACTCATATCCATTATCATTAGCTAACCAATGAAGTGCTTTCGTATCCTTCGGGAAACATGATCCCCCATATCCTAGTCCAGCTTTTAAGAATTTATTTCCTATTCGTGGGTCATAACTCATTCCTTGGGCCACATCTTCAACATCAGCTCCTACTATTTCACAAAAATTAGCTATTTCATTCATAAAAGATATTTTTAAAGCTAAGAAATCATTACAGGCATACTTTATCATTTCTGCACTTTTTCTATTAGTTACTACTATAGGTTGATTAAATCTTTCATAAACTTCTCTTAGCACATTTTCAGAATTCTTAGACTCTACCCCAATAACTATTCTATGAGCATGAAGAGTATCTTCAACTGCTGTCCCTTGAGATAAAAATTCAGGATTTGACGCTACTTCAACTTTAACCTCATTCTTAACATTTTCCCCTATAAATTCCTCTACTCTATCATTAGTTCCTATTGGAACTGTCGATTTAACTACAACTAAACAATCTTTTTCAATGCTATCTGCAATTTGTTTGCACACACCAAAAACATAATCTAGATTTGCTGATCCATCTTCTCTCTCCGGAGTACCTACTCCAATAAAAATAACATCAGCATCTTTATATGCATTTAAGTAATCAGTAGTAAAACTTAATCTTCCATTTTGGTAATTTCTTTTTAACAATTCGTCTAATCCAGGCTCATATATAGGTGAGACTCCTTGTTTCATTAATTCAACTTTTTTCTCATCTATATCAACACAAGTAACATTATGCCCAACTTCTGATAAACACGCTCCAGTTACTAATCCTACGTACCCTGTTCCTGCTACTACTATTTTCAAACCTTCTCCTCCTTAACTCGCATGCTTGTCTCCGAAAAGCACAAAAAATGTTTTGAAAATCAACTTTATATCACATAAGGTACTCTTTTCTCTTACATACCTAACATCAAGTTCCATCCATTCATAAAATCCTATATCATTTCTTCCAGATACCTGCCAGTAACATGTTAATCCTGGCTTAACACTAAAGCGCTCCATCATCCACAATTCAAACTCCTTAACTTCCCCTGGAAGTGATGGCCTTGGACCTACTAAACTCATTTCTCCCTTTAAAACATTAATAAGTTGAGGTAATTCATCTATACTTGTTCTCCTTATAAAACTACCTACCTTAGTAACTCTAGGATCTTTCTTTATCTTGAACATAGGTCCATTCATTTCATTTTTGTCTTTAAGCTTGTCTTTAAGCTCCTCAGCATCCACCACCATGGATCTGAACTTATACATTCTAAATTCTTTTCCTCTAAACCCTACTCTATCTTGTACAAAAATTGCCGCGCCTTTACTTTCAAGCTTTATTGCAATAGCAACTATAAGTAAAATAGGGCTTAATACTATTATCCCTAAAAAAGAGCACACTATATCTATTAACCTTTTAAAAAATGCATAACGTATATCTATTTTTTTATATTTATACTCATACAGTACTTCTTCTTCTACCAGTTCCGTGTTTTGCACTTTTAACCTCCCCTATTTATAATTACCTTTATTTAAAAAATGACAAAAAAGACTTTTTCTCCTTTATCTTGCGTCCACAAAACTCAATATCTTTATTTAAAAGTAAGTTTTTAGCACTATTTTCAAAAAAATCTTTATACATTTTATTTTTTTGAATAGATAAATCTATCCCATCTGATATTTCAGTTTTCCTTGTAGTGTCATTGTGTCCATCTGATCCTATAAAATTGTATATTTCGTGTTCCAACAGGATACTTGCAGTCTTCTTAACAGTTGCTCCAAAATCGCCTCTTATACTTCCTGCATTCATTTGAAAGAGAACACCTTCCTCAATAAATTTATTTATAAAAGAAGGCTTGTCCATTATAAATTTATACCTTTCTGGATGAGCTAAAACAGGAGTTATTCCAAGAACTTGAAGCTCATATATTATGTCAAAGGCTTCACTTTCCATCTTTCTCATAGGAAGCTCAAATAGCATATACCTAGAATCATTTATTGTTCCAATAAGACCTTTTTTATAGTCATCAATCATATTTTCAGAATAGTAAACTTCTTGTCCATAATTTATAGTTAAATTAATTCCCTCACTAAGTATTACTTTATTGAACTCTTTCACCAGTTCTCTAACTTCTTCGTAAGGGGTCTCACCATATCCTCTACAAAAATGAGGTGTTGCAACTATTTCAGTAATTCCATCCTTTTCTGCTATCCTAAGCATATCTAATGTCATCTTTATATTCTTAGATCCATCATCTATACCAGGCAAAATATGTGAATGAATATCTATCATAATTACTCCTTGCCCTCATTTCCATAATAGTAATAATATTTTCTTCTTGTATTTTCTATACCATTTAATACTACTCCTAAGATATTAGCTCCAACCTTGTCTAAAAGTGCCTTTGCCTGAATTACAGAATCTCTCTTTGTCTTTTCTGCTCTCACCACTAAAACTGTACCATCAGCCTTAGTTGAAAGAATTTGAGCATCTGTAACAGCTTGAAGCGGAGCTGAATCTAAAACTATAATATCGAAATAGTTTCTTAGCTCTTGTAATAATTTACTCATTGATTTAGACCCTAACATCTCCGATGGGTTTGGGGGTAACTTTCCTGATGTTAATATGCTTAAGTTATCATTATATTCATGTATTGCTGAATTAATTTTTTCCTTACCTATTAATACATCAGAAAGCCCTATTAGATTCGAAATCTTAAACTTTTTATGTAAAGATGGTTTTCTTAAATCACAATCTATAATAATAGTTCTTTTTTCTGCTTGTGCAAATGACATTGCTAAATTTCCTGCAGTAGTAGATTTACCTTCACCAGGTTCTGAACTTGTAACAACTATAGTTCTTATCTCTTTATCAAATGATGAATATTGTATATTAGTCCTTAATGTTCTATACGCTTCTGCGGAAATTGACTTTGGTTTTTTTTCTACTATAAACATCCTGTACTCCTTTATTTCGAACTTTCTAAATTAGGTATAGTTCCAATAACTGGTACACCTACCATTTTTTCTATTTGTTCTTTATCCTTAAAAGTATTATCTAAAAACTCAAGCAACAAAGCTACTCCTACGCCTACCATAATTCCTAACACTAAAGCTATAACTATATTAAGTTTTTTATTAGGACTTACTGGACTTTCAGGCAATGTAACGCTTTCTACAACCTTCACATTTGCATTAGCAATTAATTCATTTGATGTCTTTACAAACTCGTCAGTTATAGCCGCTACAACATCCCTAGCTTCCTGCTTATTTCCACTCTTATATGTAATTTTCAAAATTTGTGTACTAGTTATTGGTTCAACCTTTAACCCTCCAACTACACTTTGTGATTTTAAGTTTAAACCTTTATCTTCAATAGCTCTATTAACTAAATCATTTGTAGTAACTATATCTGCATATGTCTTTATTAGACTCTGATACATTTGAACATCAGTACTATTATAATTCTGACTTGAACTTTCGCCACTTTCCTTACCAATAAATAATTTTGTACTTGCCTCATATTTAGGCTTTATTAAAAAGAAACTTACAACAGTAGCTAGTATAGTTGCAACCAATGTGATACCTACTATAAGCTGCCATCTGCTTTTTAAGGCATCAATTATATCTTCTATTTTAATGTTTTCTTCATTCATTCTTTTTCCTCCATACTAGTTATTGAAATTTAAATACTTTCCGTTTTACCGTATCATTATAACATTGTTTTAATACTTTGTTAAGAAATTATGCACTGTTTTTAATATGAATAATCGCATATTAACACTATTCTTGGAAGTTTATGTTTTGTATTGTAATATATTTGTTATATTTTTTTTATTTAAAAATGCTATAACAAGTGGTAAAGTTAAGGTAATATTCACTTTAATATTGAGGAGGTTGATTTTATGTCTATTCTTGTTTGTGGAGGTGCAGGCTACATCGGAAGTCATATGGTAGCTGAACTTTTAGAAAATAATGAAGATGTTGTAATTCTTGATAATTTAGAAAAGGGTCATAAGGATGCGCTTTTAGGTGGCAAACTTTATGTTGGTGATTTAAGAGACAAAGAGATATTAAATAAAGTTTTTTCTGAGAATAAAATTGACGCTGTTATAGATTTTGCTGCATACTCACTTGTTGGTGAAAGTATGGGTGAACCACTAAAGTATTTTAACAACAATGTATACGGAACAATTAATCTACTTGAAGCTATGAAAGAACATAATGTCAAATATATAGTGTTCTCTTCAACAGCTGCTACCTATGGAGAACCTAAGTTTATTCCAATAACTGAAGACAGTGAAACTACACCAACCAATGCATATGGAGAATCAAAGCTATTAGTTGAGAAAATTTTACGTTGGTGCGATCATGCTTATGGAATTAAATACACAGCCCTAAGATATTTTAACGCTGCTGGTGCTCATGTTAATGGTAAGATTGGAGAAGATCACTCCCCTGAAACTCATTTAATTCCTCTTATCTTAGACGTTGCTCTAGGTAATAGGGACAAGATTATGATGTTTGGTGATGACTATGATACTAAAGATGGTACTTGCATAAGAGATTATATCCATGTAACTGATTTAGCTAAAGCTCACTCTTTAGCTCTTAAGAGATTACAAAACGGAGGAGAAAGTACTGCTTACAACTTAGGTAATGGAACTGGTTTCTCAGTTAAGGAAATGGTTGAGGTAGCTAGAAAAGTAACAGGACATGCTATCCCTGCAGAAGTTGCTCCAAGAAGAGCTGGAGATCCTGCAACGCTTATAGCTTCATCTGAAAGAGCTATTAAGGAACTTGGATGGAAACCAGAATTTAATGATGTTCAAACAATAATAAGTACAGCTTGGAACTGGCATAAAAATCATCCTCAAGGATATGAGAAGTAATTCTGTCTAGAATTTTTTAATTAACATAGGATGTTGGAGCCATATTCATATTGATTTAAAATTTATTATGAATATGGGCTCTTTTTTTGTGGTTTTTTCTATTAATTTCTCCAGAGCCCTGATGTTTTCAATATATTCTTATATTCTTAAGAATATATATTCTAATATTCTCGTATTCTGATATTCTTCAGAATATATTAAAAATTCCTCCACTATTCAAATTCTTCATTACATATGTTGAAACATTCATTCAATGTAACTTCTTTTCTGGTGGTTTTTTCCTCAAAATAATCTTCCCTCACATAAGTTAATTATACCGTCAATTACTTTTAAAAATCCATTTTTCGCACATGGAGCTGGATTTAGTAACTGATTAAAAATGAAATGAATCAACCTACTTAAATTTCGGCTGATTCATTTCATCTTTTCACTGCATTATTACTATTACGGAGTGAATTGCCATAACTGTTTTATTATTTTCATGAACTTTAGTAAATAAATTCATTATGTACTATCTTTTGCAATTCTAACTTTATAGCTCCCTTAATATTTTATCAGCTCTTAATCTATCAATAAAATCATCTAATGCTTCTTCCTCATCTGAATAGGTATCTTGTGAATTTGTAACCTTGCTAGCTCTTTCATCTGTTACATAAACAATCCATTTACCATTCTCATTCCTTAACACAACTTCATTTTCTCTATTACCCCTTTCTTCATTCATATTATAATCTTGTAATTTCTCATCATGTATAATTCTTTTTGCCTCTTTTATATTCATGGTTTATCCTCCTATTTAATTTCCTTAAGCAAACCTAATCCTTCTAATTGTTCAACCGTAAGACTAAATTCATATTGAATGGCTCCTCCTTTTCCCCAACCTTCAACAGCTTTACTCCAATTAATTGAACCATCACGATTTAACACTGCTGAATTCTTTGGAATTTGAATACCTTCTAGCCATATACCTTCCTTTAAGAAGTTATTTGCCACATCTGAATTTACATTTTTCAATAAATAATTATATAATTCATCATTACTGCATGCAGATTTTCTCCATAGATTAATAGCTCCAGTCGCCTCTCCAGTCTCACTGCCACCTTTAACCTTCTTAAGCAGCACCATCTGTGCTATAAGTCCAGCTGTATACCCAGTACAATAAGCTAATCCCTTTTCATCCTTTGCATCAGATACTTGCTGAGCTA
>NZ_SULK01000005.1:24530-26203 GCF_007115085.1 Clostridium sp. HBUAS56017
ATCATCAACTGTAATTATCTATTAAAGAATAATGAATCAGCTTACTTAAATTTCGGCTGATTCATTTCATCTTTTCACTACATTATTACTATTATTCAATTAACCTACACTTTATTATATAGTATATAATTCTCTTAAAACTCTATTTAATCTTACCCATCATACTATATACTTTTCTCTATGTAGTCATAATCTATAAATCAAATATTTTCCTACCATATTCCGCAAATGAAAAATCATTTATTCTTATAACTTTTTTCATTATATTTCCTTTAATATTTAATCGTTCTAAAGCATTAATATTCTCAAGTTCTAACCTTTTTGCTCTTAATGATTCAGTTGTTTTTTTAAATATTCTGTCTATATCAATTGTAAATGGTGCTAATTTTTCATATTCATTTCCAACTTGCTCAAACATATAGTATATTGCTAAATATATTTCCTCAACATTACCTTCAAGCATTTCAAGAATAGTCTTTTCAAATACTGCATTAATAGCTAATTTAGGTTCCTTAATATGCAACTCATAAATTCCTTTTAGAATTAAATTCTCATCAACTGGTCCAGAATTATCCTTATCCTCATATCTATATTTCCCTTTTCCCATTATACAATCTTTGAATTCATTTTTATTAATTGAATTTTTTAAAATCTCATATGCTGAATAATACATAATTATTCCTCCTATTTCTTTATTTTTTCAAAATATACTATTTTCTTATCTATAGCTTCATCAATATTTTCAATCCTACTAATAACAGTTTCATACTGACCACCAGAAGTTCTCAATCCTGGTACCCACCATTCGTTTGCACCTAATTCATTTGCAGTAGAAATTCTTATATTTTCTACTGCCGTAGGATCAATTTTTCCTAACCATACTCCATCGCTATAAGTATCTTCAGCCAAGCCCAGTTTGATAGCAATTTCTTTTGAATTTAAACATGTTTCGCTTATTGCTTTTGCATCATCATAATTTAATACATATAATGCAGATTTTTTACCATTTAAACCTTCTCTGCCCCATGCATTCCATTCAAATTCAATTTTTTTACGAATCCCATTATTAATAATAGCACCTAAAGAATTGCTATTAAAAAATTTTTCTTTGTATATTTTGTATGCATTAGGGAACTGTTTTTCCGGTTCATATGGTATTAGTTCATTCTTAATATCATAAAATAATTCTTTAG
Organism: Clostridium sp. HBUAS56017; assembly: GCF_007115085.1. Classification (NCBI taxonomy): domain Bacteria; kingdom Bacillati; phylum Bacillota; class Clostridia; order Eubacteriales; family Clostridiaceae; genus Clostridium; species Clostridium sp. HBUAS56017. Next base: position 25,724 of record NZ_SULK01000005.1, read on the forward strand.
AAATTGTAGTATCTATATTATTTGAATTATTATAAGCTTGTTCCATGGCACTTTTTACTTCATTAGCATTCTTATCAGTAAACCAACCGCCTGAATCACTAATTCTACTATCTAAATAGTTATCCAATAACTTATTATTTATTTCTTTATGGCTTAATCCAGAGTCTTTTAATCCAAAATACTTTTCATATAATTCAATATGACTGTCTATGTATCTTTGAGAAACATAATAGTCAAATTCTGTTGAAATATCATTGGCTTTATATTTTCCTGAAGCCCAATCAACATTATCCTCTCCATAGGCTTTTTTTAAATAATTGTACCACTCTTCCCCAGAATAAGGACCTTTCTCAACAACCTCAGCACCAGTACCACCCTTAACCCTCTTAAGAAGTACCATCTGTGCTATAAGTCCAGCTGTATACCCAGTACAATAAGCTAATCCCTTTTCATCCTTTGCATCAGATACTTGCTGAGCTA
>NZ_SULK01000005.1:26292-61707 GCF_007115085.1 Clostridium sp. HBUAS56017
GTCATCAAGGGTAGCCTTTATCATTTCGTTATCCTTATAAAAGTCTTCTTCTGCTCCCTTAAGCCAGTCTGGAGTATCTCCAGTTACCTTAGATATTACAACAGCTACGGCACCTACTGCATATACTGCAACACCTTTAACTAATTCAACTAGTCCTTTAATTAAATCTTCTACTGACTTAATCACTCCGTCTACGAAGTTTGCTACACCTTCATAAAAGTCTGTAATTCCATCAACTATTCTTTCCCATGTAGTCACGTATCTTGTATAGGTTTCATGGGCCCTACTGGCATAATTATTGTCCATCTCTTCATAAGGAACTACCTTGCTGTTAAATAGATTATTCATATAACCTATGTCAGAATCAAATCCACTCTTATATGAATCAATTATATCCCAAATTTCTTCTATTTTTCTATAATTTCTTTCTTGATTTTCTTTTTCTTCTTTACTGTCCGAGAAACTTGGAAAACTTCTATAAGTTGAAACATTATACCTTATAATTCCTATTCCAGTACAGGCACCTATTATTGACTGCATATTCCACCATATATCATCTCTGTCTACTCTCATAAGAGCCCCATAACTCATTGGATGTATTATTCCTGTCATTTCATCATGGAAACCACTAAAAAGTTTATATAAATCCTCTAGTTCTCCCTTGCAGGCACTTATATCACCTTTTAAGTCTTCATGCTTACTTATTAACGCTGCTACAGCTTCTCCGCTGTTTTCAGTTTCAAGCCTACTATTTATATTATTTAATGATTCTTCCATGGTTTCAATTGCTGATTTATATGTAGCTATCTTATCTCTTAAGTCTCCTATTATGGCGTAATTAACTTTGATATCACTTATCAAACCCTATCTCCCCTTTCCGCTAAGGTTTTAATCAAAGCTATAACTACTGATTTCACTAATCAAACTATCGCATTTTTGCACCATACTGTTTACAATCAAGGCAAAATCATTCTTAACATCTGCATTATCTAAATCCATGTCTTGAAAATTTTTAATAATTTGCTTTTTTTCTCTTTCTATTTCGTCTACATACTTTGAAACTAATCTCTCCGCATATGCTTTTTTATATCTACCCATATATCTATCACCTACTTCTTTAATTGTTCATTTTCTGCTATTTTAGCATCTGTTTCTCTAAAGGTTTCTACAAGTGCTAGTCCATATTCATGAAACTCCTGTATCTTTTTCAATAATTCAGGTGCTTTCGTATCAGCCATAGCTTCTAGAGTATCTTTTACTTTACTAATAAAATCTGAATTCATCCCACTTAAACTATCTTTAGCACTTTGAGCAAAATTATCTGAATATGGCTCAAAATCTCCTATAGCTGAATTTAATGTAGCTAAATCATTTGTTAATTCATCTACTTGTACTTTTATCATCTATGCACCCTCCACTTCTAATTTTTTCTCAAAATTTTCTCTTTCTTCTTCAGTAGAGAAGCCAAATGAATGCATCTTTTTATCTATTATTAATTCTTTCTTCATCAAATAGACATATGCATCTTCCTTCTCATCTGAATATCCTTTCTTTAGTACTTTATCTACTAACGCTGAAGTAAAATTAATTACCCTTGATTCATCTAAAAATCCTAGTGGATATACAATTCCTGCATAATGAAAAAAGGACTTAACATCATTATGGAAAATAAAACGATTAACTATGATTACTTGTGCACTCTTGATATCTTTTTTTCCTATGATTTTCTCTAAGTACTCCTTTTTCAACTCAACTGCAGTACCTAAAGGATAAATCTTTTCTACGATATCAATTAACCCAAATAAGACTTCTCTCATTTGTGCATAAGTAAATTCCATTTTACTTTCTTTAAAAATTAAAAGATGTTTGTCCTTTTCATTTATATATACGAGATCATTTATATTATCTCTACATGTATTCTCTTTCTCACAGATAGTTCTATTAATTTCATATAAAAAACTAATATCTCTACCAGAATAAGCACAACCTATTTCATAAAGTTGCTTTCTTTTATTATTATCTAAATATTCTAGTGTTTGCAACCATTCAGCTAATAACTTTTCAGTTAATTCTTTCTTATTTACATTAAGCATTCTAAATCTCCATCCATTCATTAAATTTTATTCTATCGTTTGCTTAATTGTAAATTTTAGGCTTCCCACACCTATTTCCCATTTTATCCATTTCATTCTATTTTGTAAATATATTCTGCAGTTTTTTCATATATTATCTACAAAATAAAAAGAGAGAATACATTCTCAATAAAATGTACCCTCTCTAATATCATAAACTATTGAATTATTATTCTGTCTTTCCAACACCAGATAAAACAATTCCATTATTATGCTCTAAAGCCCAGCTAATACCCCAGTCATTTTGGAATATTAAAAGATTTCTATCTTTAAGATCCTTAACCTTTCTAGTATCAGATGTAAGATTTAATGTATCTGGATCTAGTTCCTTATTTTCAATCCATCTTACATATCTATAAGGAAGTCTTTCCATCTTAATCTCAACATTGTATTCACTGTTAAGTCTATATTCTAAAACTTCAAATTGAAGAACACCTACAACTCCAACTATTATTTCTTCCATTCCTATATGAAGCTCTTTAAATACTTGGATTGCACCTTCTTGTGCTATTTGAGTAACACCTTTGATAAATTGTTTTCTCTTCATTGTATCAACCGGTCTAACTCTTGCAAAGTGTTCTGGTGCAAAGGCTGGTATTCCTTCAAACTTGAATTTATTTGATGGAGAACATAATGTATCACCTATAGAGAATATTCCTGGATCAAATACACCTATTATATCTCCAGCATAAGCTTCTTCAACTATTTCTCTATCTTGTGCCATAAATTGTTGCGGTTGTGCTAGCTTAAGCTTCTTTCCACCTTGCATATGCATAACTTCCATACCTTTATCAAACTTTCCTGAGCATATTCTCATAAAAGCAATTCTATCTCTATGAGCCTTATTCATGTTAGCTTGAATCTTAAATACAAAAGCTGAAAAATCTTTATCAAATGGATCTATCTCTCCAATGCTTGAATTTCTTGATAGAGGTGATGTTGTCATCTCTAAGAAATGTTCCAAAAATGGCTGAACACCAAAGTTAGTTAATGCAGAACCAAAGAATACTGGTGTAAGTTCTCCACTTCTAACCTTTTCTACATCAAACTCATCTCCAGCTATATCTAAAAGTTCGATATCTTCCATTAATTTATCATGAAGTGCTTCACCTAGGATTTCTCTAAACTTTTCATCTTCAACGTTTCCTTCAACAGTTTCAACTTCATTTTGACCATGATTTCCACCATTAAATACTATAATTCTATTATTATCTCTTTCATAGATTCCCTTAAAATCCTTACCTGAACCAATTGGCCAGTTCATTGGATAAGTCTTTATTCCAAGTTCATTTTCTATATCATCTAATAATTTAAATGGATCCTGCGCTTCTCTATCCATCTTATTTACAAGAGTAAATATAGGCATTTCTCTTAATGCACAAACATGGAATAGCTTTCTAGTTTGATCTTCCACACCTTTAGCTGCATCAACAACCATTACTGCTGAATCTGCCGCCATAAGAGTTCTATAAGTATCTTCTGAGAAATCCTGGTGCCCTGGAGTATCTAATATATTTATACAGTGACCATTATAATTAAACTGCATTACTGAAGAAGTAACTGAAATACCTCTTTGCTTTTCTATTTCCATCCAGTCTGAAACTGCATGTTTAGATGCTTTTCTTGCCTTAACTGAACCTGCAAGTCTTATTGCTCCTCCATATAATAAAAACTTTTCTGTCAAGGTAGTTTTACCAGCATCTGGGTGAGATATAATAGCAAAAGTTCTTCTTTTTTTAATTTCATCTATATAATCTGACAAAGTTATTTCCTCCTCTAATATATTTCTTTATTATAAAGTCTATAGCAAAAATTTAAATATCCATCCTCACCATTCCTTCTAGATAATATCTCTTTATTATACAATTTATTATTATACCATAAACATTGCTTTTTAGGCATATTAATATCCTATGATGTAGATTTTTAGTCTAAGCTTTAGACTACTTGTATTATTTTTTTTATTTTGAGAAAACTAAACCTATATATTTTAAAAGGAGGTATTAATATGGCTGACAAGAAAAAACCTTATTTACCATATGCAAGAACAAGTTATCATCCAAAACAAAATGAAATAAGAAGTTTTGCACCTAATGGTGATTCAACACCACTGGCCAATCCTGCAGTTGATCCAATAGTAGTTAACAATATAGCTAGCCAAGAGTTTGATTATACTGAAAGTCTAGCAAATGAGGGTGCTAATATACTACCTACTGAAGAAGAAGATAATTCAGACTAAAAAAATAGATAGACATAGCTTAAAGCTTTGTCTATCTTTTAAATTTCTACTTATTTTACTCCTGCTTTAATTATATTACCTACTGTTTGTGTATAAATTTGATATCCTTTGTCATTAGGTAAAGACCCATTAAGTAAAGTGGATTCTTGTGATGCTGATTCAGTAAACGCTTTTTTCATATCAGCACAAGTTAAATTGTTTTCAGCTGCTAGCTTTTGAATAGTCAATCTATATGTATTATCTAAAGCCAAAGTACTTGGCAATACTGGAATAATAGTAGCTTTAGGGCTCTTAGATTTTATCTCTGCCAATATATTGCTATAATTTGTCTTTGATTGGCTTGGATTAACTAATGTACTATTATCATTATGTCCAAAACATGTGATGACAAGATCATAGTTACTTATATCATTATTCTTAGCTACATTCACTCCAACAGTAGTTGATGCACCACTTTGCGCTAATGATTTTAATTCAACTTTACTGCCATATGTGTTTTGTATTAAGCTAGCTACTCCTTGATCCCAAATTCCATTATCTGAATTTCTTCCCTGACTCATAGCAAGTCCATCACCTAAAATCAACACTCTAACAGGTTGTTTTTCCTTAAGTTTTCCATAGAAATCAAGACTTTTTGTACTTTTATCTTCTACTGGTGGTTCTTGAGCTTTTACTTCTTTGGTATTTTTAGATTCTTCTTTTGAAGAATTAGTTAAAGACGCTACATATTCCTCTTTATTAATACTGTTTAATTTCCTATCCTTAATAATTCCTGCTGCAAGAACAAAAACCAAAATTAGTGCTAATGCACTTATAGTTATCAACCCTTTTTTGCTATTATTCAATCTAATTCACCGCCTTAATCAACTTTATTTTACACATTTTTTCTCTACATGTAAATATTTTTTGCATATGCAGTATCTAATTATAATTCCATCAAGGCCTCTATATATAATGTTTCAGGGTAAAGTTTCCATCTAAATCTTAAATGGTAACTTTACCCTGATAAATTTTAAGAAACTACAGCTGTAATTTGAAGCTTTCCTTTATCTCTTGGTATTAGCTTCGATGACATTTCTTCACCATTAATGATTATTTTATTTTTATCTCCTCTAATAACTTTAATTTCATATTCTTCTGTTTCATTACTTATATTAATTGTATATTCTCCCCACTCCTCAGGAATACATGGTTCTATTTTATATCCTTTACCTTCTACCTGCTTTAATCCTAAAATATCTTCAAGTCCTACCTTATACATCCATCCAGCAGTTCCAGTATACCAACTCCAGCCTCCTCTTCCACCATGAGGCTCTCTTATATATACATCTGCTGCCATAACATATGGTTCAACCTTGTATACTCCACATTCTAGTTCTGTATTAGTGTGATTTATAGGATTTATCATATTGTAATACCTTAGTGCCTTATCTCCAAGACCTAACTTGGTTAAAGCTAATATAACCCAAACTGCAGCATGAGTATATTGCCCTCCATTTTCTCTAACGCCAGCTACATATCCTTTTATATATCCTGGCTCTAACTTTGATTTTTCAAAAGGTGGAGTTAACAAAAGTATTAATCCCTTATCTTTCTTTACAAGATTTCTATCTACAGCCTCCATACTTTCAATTGCTCTTGTCTTTGAAGCAGCACCTGATATTAATGCCCAACTTTGTGCTAATGAATCAATTTGACATTCTTCATTTTCTCTTGAGCCAAGCGGTGTACCATCATCAAAGTATGCCCTTCTATACCATCCACCATCCCAGGCTTCTTTCTCTAAATTTTCTCTAATAAACTCTTTCTTATCTTTGAAATTTTCTTGTCTTTCTTTATCTTGCATATGCTTACATACATCATCAAAGTTATCTAAAATGGTATATAAAAACCATCCAAGCCACACGCTTTCACCTTTACCTTTATTTCCCACAGTGCTCATTCCATCATTCCAATCACCACTGCCCATTAATGGAATGTTATGCACTCCAAATTTTAGTCCCTGTTCTATTGCTTTTATACAATGCTCATATATGGACCCTTCTTTATTAGAGGTATTTACTATAGTATACCTTTCGTCTTCACCCTCTTTTAAAGGCTCATCTTCTAGATATTTTGCTTTTTCTTCTAATATAGAATAATCTCCTGTTCTCTTAATATATTCTGTTGTAACATAAGGTAACCATAGTAAATCATCTGAAAATCTTGTTCTTATACCGCTATTAATAACAGGATGCCACCAATGTTGTACATCCCCTTCTAAGTATTGCCTTGATGCACTTCTTATTATCTGCGCTTTTGTTATTTCATGGTTAATTATGCCAAGAGACATAGAATCTTGAAGTTGATCTCTAAATCCATAGGCTCCTCCTGATTGATAAAATGCTGTTCTACTTAAGTATCTACAACTATAGTTTTGATACAATAGCCATCCATTTAACAAATAATCCATTGATTTATCTTTTGTCTTTACTTGTATATTTCCTAGGAAATGTGCCCAATATTGTTTAACATTTTCTAATGAATTTACACATTCTTCTGCACTAGTATATTTTTTTATTTTTTCTTCTATACTTTCTGTAAGTTCTTCTTCACCAAATAATACAATTATCTCTTTCTTCTCTCCCGGTGATAACTTTAGCTTACTCTCTACTGCTAAACATGGATCATATACACTTCCAACTCTATTAGACAACTTTTTGTATTTTAATGCCTTTGCATTTGAAATATCTCCACTTACTCCTATAAACTCTTTTCTATCTCCAGTAAATGAAAGCTCTTCTCCTCCTAGTATTGTAAGATAAGCCTTCAACTTCCCAAAATATTTACTATAAGGATTTTCTCCCATTATATAATTATCCCCTAGTGATGTAGTTATATATCTAGCACTTTCATAATTTATTACTCCAAGAACAAGTTGCGCATAGTAATAAATCGAAAGATTTCTCTCTTTATCACAAAGATTTTCTAAAATAACCCTTTGAATTTTTAATTTTTCACCTTTAGGGCAAAATACCTGTTCTTCCCCCTTTATGCCATGACATGTATGGCTAAAGGTTGAATATCCAAAGGAGTGCCTTACAAGATACTCTCCAGCATCACGAACTGGTTTAGGAGTAATTGAAAAATATTTCCCACAATCATCATCTCTAATAAGAAGCGCTTCTCCAGGTGGATCTATAACCCAATCATTGCTCCATGGTGTTATCTTATTTTCTCTACTATTTCCACACCATGTATAGGAAGATCCAACTTCAGAAATATGGAATCCAAAATCCTCATTTGAAATAACATTTATCCAAGGAGCTGGAGTATTATTGAATTTGTCTAATTTAATAACATAGCTGCTATCCTTAGGATCAAATCCACCATACCCATTCCAAAAGTCTAATAAACTTGTATCAAAATGTTCTTCTTGTACATTTAATATTTCCTCTTCATGTACTTCAAGTAACTCTACGTTATTATCCATTGGTTTTTCTTTGTTTACATGAACCTTAATAAGATGAGAATCCATAAGTTCTTTATGTCTTAAAACTTGAGCTGACTCAACCTCCTCTAAATCTCTTATTTGAGTAATTATTGAACCTTTTCTGCTATCTACATAAAGTGCAGCTATTCCAATTATAAAATCTCTTATATCTTCTCCCATAGTAGCTTTATTGTGAAGAAATATTCCACCTGGCTTATTTAATGCTCCTGTTTCCTTTGAAAAATTAATTGCACCTAGTATATTTTTTTGTAATGGTTGTTCATAAGATGATTCTTCATCATTGTATATAAGCAAATCCACCTTTAATCCTTTGCTCTTCCAATAATAATGCATCTTAATCATGCCTCTTGCTAAATCCATATCATCTTCATCTTTAACTAATACCATGGCTATAGGTAAATCTCCAGAAATTCCATATGCCCATAAATCCTGCTGATTAAACTTTATATTTTTTATATAATCTTCTCTATCAGCTCTTCCACTATGAAGGAATAATATATATGAAGCTAGCCTCTGATATATATTTGCTTGTGCTGATTTTATTCCTAGCGACTTTAATTCAAGTTGAATTGCTCTGCTATAAGAGCTATATGCCTTCTCTAGTTTACTTATCTCCTCATATTTCTTAGCAATTTCTAGTGCTTCTTCCTTTGAATTAGTAGTTCCTGTAATATAGTAAACTTCCTTCTCTTCATTAGCTTCAAGTCTAATTCTAGCTCTTAAACTCATAATAGGATCTAATACTGTTCCTACTGTATTTAATAATGGAGCATCATTATCTAGAACTTTTGGAGATTTCAAACTTCTATTTCTTCCTATAAAATTAACCCTAGATGTTTCATATGTCACTGCTCCTTCTAACTCATGTGGAGAAATTATCTTATGAACTATATAAGGAACTACTCCATCCTTTACTCTTGCCCTTCTGCTTCCTAAAAGGCATGAATGTTCATCATCATATTCTGTTGAGATAAATAGATTAGAAAAACTAGGGTGAACAGCATCTCCTTGAAATGATTGGAGAGTTACTTCCATATAACTAGTTATCTCTACACTTCTGCCTTTTTCTCCTGTATTTTTAAGTATCAACTTTCTTATTTCCACATCATCTTCAGGTGCAACAACAATTTTAAGTTCACTTTCTATAGACCCATCTTTCCTCTTAAAAATTCCCTTATCAACAGTAAATTCTGCCGTATAACTTTCTCCAGAAGATCTACAAGGTTCATAAGTTGCACTCCAATAATCATTAGAATTTAAGTTTTTAATATAAATAAAATTCCCCAAATTATCTGAAGTGGTGTCTCCCTTCCATCGATACACTGACATACTGTCTTTCTTGCTATAACCACTTCCACTTAAAGTTACCATAGTTGAATAACTTCCATTAGATAATAGTAGTACCTCTGGATTTTCTCTTTTTGCTCCTTCATAAATCCTTGGAATAAAATCTTCTTTCTCTAAAGTTTTCTTCTTAGTTACTAAGTTTTCTTCCCTTTCAAAGGTTATCTTACTTGGAATCCTTTCTTTTAATAGCAGTTCTGTAGCCTTAACCTCTGGAATACTGTGGAACCTTTTTTGAAATATGTTATCATTAAGCGTATTATCTAAAGCCATTAGTGACATGCCTAAGTGATGTACCATATAGCATCTAACATCTTTCTTTGCAGCCCTACCTTCTGCTGTATCCATTTTACTTACTCTGCTCGGAGTGTAGTCTATAGCTTCTATAAATCCATATCTACCATATGTTCCTTTTTCCATTAGGCTTCTTAAATTTTGTATACCTTCATCCTTTGAGTAAGGTAATGTAATTAATGTAGAATATGGAGATATAACGAGCTCATCTTCAAGCCCCCTCTTAAGCCCAACTCCTGGAATTCCAAATGCTTTATACTGATAATTCTCTCCTAAATCAAATTGATAATATGCTGATTCTGAAATTCCCCAAGGAACTCCTTTTTTATTTGCAAATGCCTTTTGAGCATTAATTACTGACGAATAAGTCATACTGAATAAAGTATCTTTATAGCTTTTAATAATAAGTGGTGGCATAAAGTATTCAAACATAGTACCACTCCAAGATACTAGACTCTTCTCATTAAAAGCATCTGTCATAGCCCTACTTAAGTTAAACCAATGTTCTTTGGGAATTTGATTTAATGCTATTGTTATAAATGAAGTAGCTCTAGACTCTGAAGCTAATAAGTCATAGTATGAACTACCTAAGGATTTTTCTTCTAAGTTATACCCTATGGAAAACAAGCCTCTTTCCTCATTGTATAGAAACTTAAAATCCATTTCTTTCATTATTTTTTCTATCTTTTCAACTAAATTATCTATTCTTCCTGCAAATGATTTTAGTAAATTTATTTTTTCTTGAATAATAACTTTAATATCTTTTCCAGAAGAAACATATAAATCTTTTAAAAAGGATATTAATTCATCTAAAGAAGGACAGTTATTCTCATACTTTTCTAAAATAAATTTTTGGATTCCCTCAAATAGATATTCATAATAAGCTATTTTCAGCTTAATTTCTCTTTTTATCTTTTGAACCCAATAGATCTTTTCATTATCTTCTTCAGATAAATCTATTTCTTCTATAGTAGATAAAACATTTTCTAAAATATTAGAGTAATTCTCAAAACCTACTCCATTAAATTTTTCTGCAGCGAAACCTATAATTTTTAGGCTATCATTTATAGCATCTATCTCTTCTACTCTTATTAAAGGATTTCTTCTATATTCCACAAGTGTTTTTGAAATTATCCACAAATACCCTAGTAAATTACCACTATCCACAGTTGATATATATCTTGGCCACAGAGGAGTGCAATTTCTTGTGTCATACCAATTTAAATAATGTCCATTGTATTTCTCAAGCTTATCCATTCCATTTAAAATCAATTCAATCCTATCAACTACAGCACCAAAAGATAAATAGCCAAGATCATATGCAACTAAGTTACTAGTAAGTCCCATTCCTATATTGGTTGGGGATGTTCTATAGGCTACCCCTTTATATGGTTTTTCTTGATAATTATCAGGAGCTAAATAGTTATTTTCTTCATTTACGAAGTCCTCATAATATGCCCATATTCTCCTTGAGTTATCTCTTAAGAACTCTTTATCTTGTTTATTAACTTCATAAAACTCTTCTGGCTCTCTCTTGCTAATATAATATGCTATATAAGGACTTGCAATCCAAAGCAAGGCTACTGGTATGCTAAATAATGCAACCACAGGTCTAGCACCTAATGCCAAAACTAATATAATTATTCCTGCCAAGTAAGAAATCCACATTCTCTTAATATAAGCTTTTAGTGAATTATTAGTTGATTCTTCAACCTCTTCAGCTGTTTGCCATTGCAATAAATTTCTCTTTGAAATAAACAATCTATATAATGTTCTACAAATTCCATCAATCATCAGATATGCCTGGTATGGAATAAAACTAATTATAAGGATAACCTGCTCAAAGCTTTTAAATGTACCCATTGTTTTGTTTCTTGGTGTTACCACAAAATCTGTAACTGTAAAAACAACAGGAATAATAGCTCCTAAAAAGCAAAGCAAAACTATTTGACTTTCGCCTTTAAGGATTGTTAAGTTTAATATCATCGCAAGTAATAAATTTCTAGCAAGCATACTTCTTCTTAAGTTATCATAAATCTTCCACCTTGATAAAAGTGATATCTTAGAGGAAAAAAGCCATCTTAATAGCTGCCAATCCCCCCTAACCCACCTATGCAATCTCTTGCAGCTTGCTTCATAAGAAGAGGGATAATTGTCTACAACTTCTACATCTGTAACTAGTGCGCACCTAGTAAACGCCCCTTCTAAAAGGTCATGACTTAATACTGAATTTTCAGGAATCTCATCTTTTAGTATTCCATAAAAAACATCTATATCTATGATCCCTTTTCCTGTAAAGTTCCCTTCTCCAAACAAATCCTCATATGTTTCAGAATACGCTATTGAATATCCATCAATCCCACTCTGTCCTGCAAATATTCTTGAAAATGCAGTTTTGTTCTTACTTTCCAAGCTTATACTAACCTTAGGCTGCATAATTCCAAATCCACGCTCAACTTTTCTATTCTTCACTACCGCTCTATTTAATATATGAGCCATAGCTCCAACTAACCTATTAGCAGCATCTCTTGGAATAAATGTATCTGCATCTAATGTAATTATATATTTCGCTTCTTTTAAACAAGATATATCGCTACTTATTGTATTAAAAGTATGCCTATATCCCTTTAAAAGAGCCATAAATTCCATGAGTTTTCCTCTTTTTCTTTCTTTACCTATAAATGTCCCTTCTTTTGGATTAAACACTCTCTTTCTATTTAGAAAAAAGAAATGTTTATCTTCTGGGAAATACTTGGAATTTAGCCTTTCTGTCTCCTCCATTGCTGAATCAATTATCTCATCATCACTAGGTGATCTCTCTTCTTTGTAATCTTTAAAATCTCCTAGTAATACAAAATAAATATTTTTATCTTTATTCGCATGATAAGCAACTTCAAGTTGTTCCATTAGTTCTTTCGCCCTTGATTTTGTTGGTATTATAGCTGGTATCGCTATTATAGTTTTCTTATGATCCGGAATTCCCTCTACATAATTAAGTTTTGGAACAAATCTAATAGGAATTAACTTACTTACTGACCAATTTATTAATGCTACAACAATTTCATTAGCTGGTACAATCATTAACAATATTGATACCACCCACTGAAATGTTGTAAAATCAACTCCAAATAAGTAGCTTATACCTAGTACAATTGCTATAATTCCTACAGTTCCTAGAAAATTTAATGCTATGAACGTTATAGGTGAAATATTCTTATTTACTTTTACATTCTTATTTAATAATTTAACTAATTCTTCAACCCCGTCATCTATTAAATAATATCCGATATGACATTTACAATTGTTATTTTTATCTTCTTTTGCTATTAATGCTAAATTTAATGCCTTTTCTGTTAATGTAATTTCATCTACTTCAAGTTTCTTTGATAACACTTCAATTGTATGCCTATAATAATCTTTTGATTCAAAATCCATATTCTCATATATATTGTTTGGATCATTACATAAAATTTCTTCAACTTTAGAAGTTACCTTAAAGAACTTTCTCCAACTTATCCCTTCAATTTCTCTTAAGGAACTTATGCAAGTACTTATGGATTGCTCTATGGATGCTTCAACAAAATTGTTTTTTACAAAATCCTCTTCACTTTCTTTTGCCCCTGTTTTATTTTTTATAAATTTCCAAACTTTATCGTCTTCTATGGAATTATCTCTCAATGTTCTTTCTAATGATTCAAGAAACAATCCTGAGATCTTTTCATAACTTCTATCTAATTCTTCTAGAATTTCGTCAATTTTATTTTTGTTTTTCCCATCTATAATTCTGTAAGCCTCATACTTCCCCCTAATCTTCTCCTCTTGCGTTACTACAAGTTTCTTTGTGGTTTTAGAAAGTTTTATTATTATTGCAATTCTAAGCATAAGGGGGAAAGCCCATAACTCTCCTATTGTGAACCTTTCTTCCTTTCGATTTATAAATTCTATTACTTCTTTTTCTTTAACTACTCCTTCTTTTAATTTAACATATTCCTTTGCATATATTAAAATCCTTGGTATTTCGTTTATATTCGCCTTTTCAAACTTAGGAAGATTATCAAAATATGACATTGGCATATTTTCTTTGATGCTTTTATACTCTTTTTCTATCAGATATATATTATCAAGTAACCATTCTCCAGATCCTAAAACCTCTTCTTCCATATTTGATAATTCTTTTATGTACTTATAGTTTTCTTTTATTTGGGCAAATCCAAGCTTTAACTCTTGCAATACATGCCTTCTACAGTTTATAGTATCTCTTTTGCTCACTTATGCCAGCCTCCTTAGTTCACTAATTTATGCTTAGTTTTCCCAAAAAATCTAAAACTATAAACTTTCTTTTCTTATTACCACTTATTTACTCAAGAAACTATCTACATACATATATGTTAACCTTCTTATACAGATCTTTATTAAATAAATGTTGTTCTGAATACTATACTTCCCTAACCTTAGATATTTTTATAAAATTACATTCATTCATAAAATCATATAAGCACTCTAAACTATTAAATGTCTTTTCTCTATGTTCTATAATAAACCAGCATAAATATTCTATTAAATACTTTGTAGCGATTCCCCGAAAACATCTAAACCATGCTTTAGAAATCAATCTGTAATTTTTGATGATTTCAACTTCATTCTTTATTAACTTTCTAGAATCATTATTATGTCTTTTAGCTATTGCAAAAATATACCTATCCGCATAAGGTATTATATAGGAATCCTTTTTTATTCTGGAATATATCTTTTCATTAAAATCTTTCTCATTCCATATTTTTTTACTAACTGGTAATGACAATAAACTATCTTTCTCCCCTTTGGCTGACACTATAATAATATCCTCCCTTTGAGTTCTAGTTATATTACGAGCCCCTTTAAAATTTTCTTTCACGCCTGATTTTGTTATATGCACATCTCCAAACAGCGAATTAGGTATGCTATTAAAAGTTAATGCATGTAGTACCTTATGCCTCCAAAAAAATGCTGTATTTATATTTATATTTAACTTTTCAGCACAATATTTTAAAGTTCTTCTTTCTAGCATTAATTCAATGAATTCAATCCATTTATCTGCACACTTTTTCGAATAACTCCAAATAGAATTGGTTCCCAAAGAAAATGTCTTGCCACAAATCTCATTTTTACATTTATACCTTTGTATGCCGTTGTAGAAACCATATTTCATATACTTAGTACATCCACATTTAGGACAGGATTTCATTACTTTTTCTCGAGTTCTAAACAAGTCTTTTTTTAATATTGTATTTAAGTGTATCTTAAAATTTTCTAACTCATAATCATTTTGTATCAAAACAAACCACCTCCTTTGAATTCTTGCCGGCAACATAGGTTTGTATACAATACCAACATTATTTTAATAAAGAGTTTAATATTTCTATTTAGCTACTAAATAAAAGCAAAAAAGCCTACAAAGTGAAAACAAATCACTTCATAAGCTTAAACAGAATAATTTAACTAAATATTATAAAACTTTGTAAATGCCTGTATTGTAAGATAATTATCCTTAACCGCTGCTAATTCTCTAGCAGAGTGCATTCCTAAAAGAGGTGCTCCCATATCAACTACAGGAATGCATAAATCAGCTGCTGACATTGGGCCTATTGTTGTACCACCTCTAACATCAGATCTATTAACAAACTTTTGGCATGAAACTCCACCTTCCTTACAAACAGCTTGGAATATTGCTGAAGCATAGCTATCTGTTGAGTAACTTCCTGATGCAGCCATTTTTATAACAGGACCACCACCGAGTACTGGCTTATTTGTTGGATCATGCTTTTCAACTTGATTTGGATGAACAGCATGAGCTAAGTCAGCAGAAATCATTACCGAATTAGATAATGCTCTAAAGAATCCTTCCTTATCCTTTCCTAGTGCCAATGCTATTCTTTCCAATAAAGTTTTAAGTAGCGCTGAATTTGCTCCTTGAGCAGTTAAGCTTCCTATTTCTTCATTATCTACTGCAACCATCACCTTTGTTGCCTTATTTGCTTCACTATTTATAAGTGCTTTTATCCCTGTAAATACCATCCAAAGATCATCTAGTCTTCCTGCTGAAATAAATTCATTATCTAATCCAAAAAGACATCCCTTTTCATATTCATATAAAAACAGATCAAAATCAAGTATACTTTTCTTTTCAACACCTAATTCCTCACTCAATAATGTTAAAAGATATCCATCCTTTTCAAACTTTTCATTTACAAACCCTAATAAAGGCAAGGTATCCTTTTGCTTATTATATGCATATCCTTCATTAACACTTCTATTCATATGTATGGCCATGTTTGGAATTATTAATAATGGTCTATCTATATTAACAAGTCTTATTTCAGGTTTTAGAGGAGATTTTCCCTTTAAGGCAACCCTTCCCGCAAGAGATAGTGGTCTATCAAACCATGTACTTAATATTGGTCCTCCATATACTTCTGTGTTTAATTTCACATAAGTATTTTCAACCTTTATTTCTGCTGCTGGTTTTATTTTAAAAGTAGGAGAATCTGTATGAGCTCCAATTAGTCTAAAGCCATCTTCTTCAAGTTCACCTTGCCCTATCTCGAATGAAATAATTGCAGATTCATTTTTCATCACATAGTATTTCCCACCCTTTACAAGGTTCCATTTTTCACTTTCCTTAATTTCCTTAAACCCTTCCTTATCTAGCAAATTCTTAACTGTATGTGCACCATGATAAGCTGTTGGACTTTCCTTTATAAAATCTAGCAACTCTAAAGCTAATTGATTTTCCATGTTATTTCACTCCTTTTGATTATCTTATGCACTTTTTGCATAAGATAACTTATATAATTTTTATTTTAGCAAACTTATCATATCTTAACAATCTGACTTAGAAATAATTGATTAATTTGTACTTGTGCTATAAAATAAAGATTAAATAATTAGAATAAGATTATTAGTTGAAATGAGGTGTTTTTTTGTTATCAAACCTTTTAGTTAATACCTTTATAAAAGACAATATGAATACTCAAGATGATAAAATCAGAGGATCCCATGTAATGCTTGGTGGCATAATTGGAATCATTGTTAATTTTATCTTATTTATAATCAAGTTATCTGTAGGGATAATTACTTCAAGTATCGCTGTTATGGCAGATTCATTTAATAATTTATCTGATGCAGCCTCCTCTGTTATTACAATAATAGGTTTTAAATTATCTGAAAAACCAGCTGATGCTGAACATCCTTTTGGCCACGGGAGAATGGAATATATTTCAGCATTAATAGTGTCCTTCCTTGTTATGCTAGTTGGAATTCAATTTGTTAAATCCTCTTTTGATAAGATTATGAATCCTAGTGAAATTGTTTTTGAGTTAGTTCCTTTTGCGTTGCTAATAATCTCCGTAATACTTAAGTTATGGTTATCAAGATTTAATAAATATATAGGTACTAAAATTAATTCCTCTGCATTAAAAGCAGCTTCAGTTGACGCCTTAGGTGATGTTCTTACTTCATCTTTTGTTGCTCTTTCATTTTTAGCATCTAGGTTTACTAGCTTGCCTTTGGATGGATACTTCGGTATTTTAGTTGCTCTATTTATAGTTTACTCTGGGTTCTCATTGATAAAAGAAACAATAAATCCTCTTTTAGGTGAAGCACCTGATAAAGAATTGGTTTCATCAATAAAGGAGATGACCTTGAGTTATCCTAATATAACAGGTGTTCACGATTTAATTATTCATAATTATGGACCTGGAAGATGTATGGCATCTATACACGCAGAAATACCTTCTGATATAAATGTTATGGTTATTCACGAGATAATCGATAAAGCGGAAAGAGAAATTTCAGAAAAGCTTAAAATATATTTAGTTATTCATATGGATCCTATATGTGTAACTACAAAAGAAATAAATGGCACATATGATGAGGTTCAAAAAATAGTAGAATATAACCCTTTAATTGAATCAATGCATGACTTTAGAATTGTCGGAGAAGGTGAGAAAAAGAACTTAATCTTTGATGTAGTTGTTAACTCAGAAAAACTAAGAAAGGTTATGACTCCAGAAGAATTAAAGGAACAAATTATCGATTCAATCCGTCAAATCCACCCAGAATACAACTGTATTATCACTATAGATAATGATTACTTAATTTAAATTTCCCTTGTACAACCCTTTTTATTATGTTATTATTTTTTATTGTATAATAACAAATAAAATAGGAGTGTATTAAATGAAAAAAATCGATGTAAAATTACTAGCAAAGAAATTAGTACTATTTTTTCTAGGGGTTTGGATAATTCAAACTGGTGTTGCAATGTTTATCAAGGCAAATATAGGTTCAGACCCATTTACAGTATTTACTCAAGGAATTTCTGCGAAATTAGGCGTATCAGTAGGAATGGCAAGTACGTTTATTACAGCTACTTTGATAATTATTATCGCAATCGTTGATTGGCATTATTTAAATATCGGAACAATACTTTCTACAATGGTGGCCGGTCCTTTTATCAACATGATGACAACGTTTTTTAATCCACTACCAATGGATAGTTTTGTAATCGAATTTATTCCTTATTCAAATATTATAATAAAATCACTATTTTTAGCTCTAAGCTGTATTGTAATAGCTATTGGATTTTCTTTACTAAAATCTACTAACTTAGGTGTAGCTGCTAATGATATAGTTCCTCTTTTAATTACAGATAAAACAAAACTTACATATAGCAAAATCCGTATTACTATGGATGTAACATTGATTGTAATTGGTTTTCTACTAGGAGGAGTTATAGGAATTGGTACTCTAATAGCTGCATTTTTGACTGGTCCAGCAATTCAGTTCTTTATGCCAAGACTTGAAAAGCTAACAACTCCATTTTTATCTGAAAAAAATGAAGAAATAGCTTTATAGTATCAGTATTTTTGTTTAAAAACCTTAAGTAATATATCGATTGCTTAGGGTTTTTTTCTTATATATTTTCCTTAACTTCTGTATATTTTTCTAATTCTATTATATAATTGTTGTATATGCTTAAATTTTGAAAAAGGGGGAATTTTAATGTTTTGTCCAAAATGTGGTCATGAGTTAGATTCTAATAACATTTGCACAAATCCAGATTGTATCACAAACATTAATAATCATTATGATAAAAATTTAAAACTAAACTCAGATACTTCTAATTCAAACTTGAACTCTAACAATGATATTTTTAATAATAACAATAACTACAATGAAAACAATAATGAAAACTATAACCAAAACTTTAATCAAGGTTCTAATAATTTCAATAACTCAAATGAAACGAATATGAACAATGAATTCAGAGATGCAAATGGAATATCTGCAACTGAGATGATGGAATTCTTAGGTGATAAAAATACGGAATATTACATGGATAAATGGACTAGATTCCAAGAAAATTCTAATTTTGTATCTTGGAATTGGCCTTCATTTCTCTTCACTTTATATTGGTTTTGGTTCAGAAAGATGTATAACATAGCTGGAATTATATTTGCAGTCGATATTGGCAGCCTTCTTTTATTAGGTCACTTTAAATGGTTACGCTACTTAATATCATTAGTGATAATGATTGGCTCTGGATTACTTGCCAACCAATTATATATAAATCATGCAACTAATAAGATAAAATCAGCTAAATTTACAACTTCTATGGGATTTGATAATTCTATGTTTGTTAGAAGACTAAGATCAATGGGCGGCATAACTTGGATTCCATTATTTGTAGCAATAGGACTTTTTGTTTTAGCATTGATACTCATTGTATTTGCTACTGCTATTTCAATTAGTAACGTAGGTCATCTTAGATTTTAACATAGCGGTAGTGATATTTTTATCACTACCAATTTCACTTAATATAAACAGGAGGTTTTTAAATGTTTTGTACATATTGTGGTCATGAACTAAATTCTAATAACGTATGCCATAACAGTTCATGTCCTTCAAATATAAATTCTAATTATTCAACTGGACAAAATAATAAAACAAATAATTACTCTTATCAATCTTATAATAGGAATAGCTATTTAGGTTATAATTGTGATCCTAACTTTATTGACAAAAATGGTATAAGCGCTTCTGAGATGATTCAATTTATGGGTGATAAAAATCCATCCTTTTACATTGATAAATGGACAAGTAACGATTCTACACCTAGATATTTTTCTTGGATTTGGCCAGCCTTTTTCTTCTCTTGGATTTGGTTATTCTATAGAAAATTAAATCTATTTGGAGCAATTTATTTTGTAATTCATCTGGTTTCCATAATATTTTTCCCATCAATTTTTCCGCCTATATTGCTTATAGGGAATACATTATGTGCTTTATTTAGCAGCCATTTCTATTTAAAAAACTGCATAAAAAAAATCAATCAAATTAAGTTTTCCAACATCAACATGGACATGGATATGTATTATAGGCGTTTGAGGAATGCTGGCAAAGTATCTATTGCCGGACTTGTAATAGGGATAATTGTTTCAATTATTATGATTTTTTCCGCTTTAGCAAATCACTATATTCCTTCTTATAGATATCATAATCACTATAGAGATTCATATAATTATAAATCGCCTAAAATAACTGATCCATATTACGATGATGATTCAGATTACAGCGATTCTCTTTTTGATGATTATTATAATGATGATTCAAATAGCTCACTTTTTGATGAACCTTATTCAAATGATTCAAGTATAGATAATCATTCAAAATCACCATATTCAGTTTTTTAAATAAAAGAACAGATTGACTCCTGAAGGTAAAATTCGTATTTTACCTTTGGATTCAGTCTATTTTTTATTTAATCATAATTTACTTTTAAAAAACTTAAATATATTTTATTAATTTTATATAAATTTATCCTTTTTTGTTGTATAATATCCCTGTACTATTTTTAATTTAAGCTTTTATACTACATTTTATATAACAAGGGGGAATTTTAATGTTCTGTCCAAAATGTGGAAAAGAGCTAAATACAAATAATGTTTGTGTGAATCCATCATGTCCTTCACACATTAATAATAACAATTCTATAAATCAAGGATATGAATCAACCAATCAAAATACTCAGGGGTATAACCAAAACCCTCAACAACAATATGTTAATCAAAACTTTAATGGTAATTATGGTTTTAATCAAAACAACCAATATCACCCAAATCAAAACACACAAAATTTTAACAATTCTCAATTTGGTGAAAATAATGACTTTAGGGATCAAAATGGAATTTCATCTGCTGAAATGATGGAATTTATAGGCTATAAGAATTCAGATTATTATATTGATAAATGGGGAAAATCTCAAGAAAATAAAAACTTTATTTCTTGGAATTGGCCAGCATTCTTTACAAATTTCCTTTGGTTCTGGCATAGAAAAATGTACGGAATTGCAGCTGGAATATTTGGAGTTAATTTCATTATAAGACTATTTATAGCTAGCACAAGCGCTACACTTACTGGTCATAACTTTAATATCGCATCTAGAACTACAAATTGGTTTGGAATTATTTTAAATATACTTGTAGGTGTGCTTTCTTCTTTATTTGCTAATCAACTCTATATGAAACATGCTACTAATAAAATACGTTCTATTAAATCAACATCTTATATGGGATTTGATAATAATACAATCTTCAATAGATTACGTAAAAGTGGCGGAACAACATGGGCTCCATTAATATTTGTAATAGTTGTATTTGTTGTTATATTTATTTTCGCATTAATTGCAATTTCATTTGGTTCTTCTCATTATAGATATAGTCATTTTTATTAAAAAATTAACAAGGATGAAGTTTAAAGCATTGCCTTTAAACTTCATCCTTATTTTTATTAATCTTAAAGTACTTTTGATAAAAAATCTATTGTCCTAGGATTTTTAGGATTATTAAATAGCTCTTCTGGAGTTCCTTGTTCTACAATTTTTCCTCCATCCATAAATAGTATTCTATCCCCAACTTCCTTTGCAAATCCCATTTCATGAGTTACAACAACCATTGTCATTCCCTCTTTTGCAAGCTTCTTCATTACACTTAGTACTTCTCCAACCATCTCTGGATCTAGTGCTGATGTAGGCTCATCAAATAACATAACATCTGGTTCCATAGCTAATGCTCTAGCAATAGCTATTCTTTGTTTTTGACCTCCAGATAAGGAAGATGGATAAGTCTCTGCTTTATCAATTAATCCAACCATATCTAGTAAGTCTTTTGCTTTTGCCATTGCGGCCCCTTGCTCCATCTTCTTAACCTTGATAGGAGCAAGCGTAATGTTATCTATAACTTTTTTATGTGGGAAAAGATTAAATGACTGAAATACCATTCCCATCTTTTCTCTAAGTTTATCTATATTGACCTTCTTATCTGTAATAGTATTACCTTCGAATACTATTTCTCCCATTGTAGGTGTTTCTAGAAGGTTCAAACATCTCAAAAAGGTTGATTTTCCAGAACCTGATGGTCCTATTACCACTACAACTTCACCTTTTTTAATGTGTTCATCTATTCCTTTAAGAACTTCATTACTACCAAAATTCTTGTGTAAATTATTAACGTGAATCACTTGCTTTCATTCTCCTTTCAGCATATCCCATTAATCTTCCTAATGAAAATGTTAGAATAAAATAAAATACAGCTGCAACCATTAATGGTTCTAATGAAAGGTATGTAGCACCTTGAACAATCTTAGCTGAAAACATTAGCTCTCCGACACCTAAAACTGATGCCATTGAAGATTCCTTAATTACAGCTACAAATTCATTACCTATTGCAGGTAAAATATTTCTTACTGCTTGAGGGATAATTATTAATCTCATTGTCATACCTCTTGACATGCCCAAGCTTCTTGCTGCCTCCGTTTGACCAACATCGACTGCCTCAATTCCAGCTCTAACAATTTCTGATACATATGCAGCTGAATTCAACGCTATTGCTATTATAGCTGCTGAAAAAGCAGTAACATCAATATTAAAAACTATCTTAGATCCTGAGTAAACCATCAATATTTGTAATAACATTGGTGTTCCTCTTATTATTTCAACATAAACCGATGCTATTATCTTTAACGGTTTTATCTTCCATATGGAAAAGTTTGAACTTTTCATAAAAAATAACACTGCCCCAAGTAATGTACCTAGAAATACTGTAATTAGGGATATACCTAAAGTAATTTTCACACCATCTATAAACTTTGGCATATAATCCCCTAGAAAACTAAATGTAAACAACGTCTCTCCTCCTCTGATAGTAATATATCTTACTATCAATTCTCTATCTATTTACTTTGATTTTTTGCTGCTAAATCATTAGCATCTATTATAAATTTATCTAAATCTCCTGAGTCCTTTAATCTTTTTATAGTTTTATTTACTGCTTCAACTAATTCTTTAGAATCCTTTTTAACTCCAATTGCATTTCCGCCGCTTTCATCTTTAAATGAAATATCTGAAAGAACTAATTCTGGATTAGTTTTATTTGCCATCTTTGCAACTGGTTCTTCTGTTACTATAGCATCAACTTTACCACTCTTTAATTGAAGAACTAAATCATTAACACTCGCTAGTAAAGAAATCTTTCCTGCTTGAATTTTATCTTCAGCTATTTTTTGTTGAGTTGATCCTAGCTGAGCACCAATCTTCTTTCCATTTAAATCATCAATTTTCTTGTATTTTTCCTTGTCAGCTGAATTCACTAAAACTGCATGTTGAGCTTCATAATATATATCTGAGAAATCAATTTGTTTCTTTCTCTCTTCATCCGGATTCATACCTGATATAATCATATCAATTTGCCCTGCTTGAAGAGCACCAATTAACGCTTCAAAATCCATTTCTTTTATTTCTAAATCTACTCCAAGATCCTTTGCTACTTCTTTTGCAAGTTCCACATCAAATCCTACAGTTTTATCCTCACCATCAACTACTGCGTGGAACTCATATGGTGCATAATCTGCACTTAATCCAACAACTACCTTTCCATTGTCTTTTATAGCTGTAAGATTATTCTTTTCTTCTTTCTTTCCGCATGCCATAAGTGACATTACCATCACCCCTACTAAAGCTGAGGCACAAACCTTTTTTATCAATCCTTTTTTCATATTTTAATCCCCCTTAATACTTCGGCTTAACTTCTTTATCTGAGTATAATTATACCTTAT
Organism: Clostridium sp. HBUAS56017; assembly: GCF_007115085.1. Taxonomy (NCBI): domain Bacteria; kingdom Bacillati; phylum Bacillota; class Clostridia; order Eubacteriales; family Clostridiaceae; genus Clostridium; species Clostridium sp. HBUAS56017. The sequence continues at coordinate 49,946 of NZ_SULK01000005.1, forward strand.
AAACTTATAATTATGCAATACTTTTTTTCAAAAATATAATTTTTCTCTAACATTACTATAATTAATATATTAATATGCATAAAAAATTGTATAAAATCCTTTGCAAGTTAGTACTTATGCATTATTTATTCATTTGTGCATGTTTTATTCTCTTTATGCATATAATTTCATAAATTAAAAATATATTTTCTTTCTTAAAATACAAAAAACTATAGATGTTTTAATTACAAAACACCTATAGTTTTATTATTTAAATCCCTATTTTTTATAATTTTATCCTCTTTTTATTACTGCAAGTCTGTGTAAAGCCCTAGTACACATTATATACTTCACAAGATTTGGTGTATCATCAAAGTCATCTAATAATATTACTCCATCAAACTCTAACCCTTTTGCATAGTATGCTGGTAATAATACTAAACCTCCTTTGTATATCATGTCTTCCTTATCAAAGGTTACTACTTTAGTTTTTGCTTTAATTAAATTAGATACTTCCTTTAGCTTATCTTTGTCCTTAGTTATAATAGCTATACTTTCAAGCCCATCTTCCTCAAAATCTTCTATTATAGATGATAATGTTTCAACAGTATCTTCAATTGATGTAGTTTCTTCTTCTAATACCATTTCCCCTTCACGAACTAGTGGAATCACCTTATCTTCATCTAAAAACTTGCTTGCATATTCCATTATTTGCTGAGTAGATCTATAGCTCTTATTTAATTCAAAATTAACTACATCTTCTCCAAATAACTTATCTAAATGTAACATCGCTGGTTCTTCATCTGTTGTTATAAGTCTTTGATTGCTATCCCCAACTATTGTAAAACTCTTACAATCCGTAAGTTCTTTAATTAACTTAAATTGAGTTAGATTATAATCTTGCGCCTCATCTATAACTACATGCTTTATTTCACTTTTACATCTCTTACCATTTAATTTAACCATTAAATATAATATTCCAGCAAGATCCATATATCCTAGAGATTCGGTATTTGTAATTCTCTTATATAATGAAACAATATCCTCATTGTTTATCCAATTATCAAGTTCATCCCTTGAATTCATCACGCCTCTAACTATTTCTCTTATTCTAAGTCTTCTTTTAAAATCTAAATTATTCTTTTCTATTTCAAGCTCTCCTGGTGATAATTCTTCTATCTTTTTCTTAATTTCTGCGTTAAGTTCTCTTACAAGTTCATCTCTTTTATCTTTAATTTTCGATACGAGAACCCTCTTTATCTTCGCACTTCTTCTAAATAAAGGCATATATCCATAATGTTTTGTGAATAAATCTTTTATTTCATTAACATCAACTATCTCTTCTCCAAAGAAAGTTACTGGTTTTATATTGAAATAATTATCATTCATATCCTCTAATTGTTTATCTAATGTCTCAGAAAACTTTCTAGAACTTTTATATTTATATTCTTTTAATGCATCCTGATTTCCACTCATTGCTTCTTCTATATATTCTGAAAATCCTTTTACAGGTTCATGAAGATCTATTTCTTCCATAGCGAACTGTTGAAATGTAGTTTGTCTTATTCCGCCTTCTTCACCTAATGAAGGCAATACCTGTGCTATATAATCTATAAATATATCATTTGGTCCAAGTACTAATACCTTATCTCCAAATTGTTTTCTATTGTTATAAAGCAGATATGAAACTCTATGAAGTGCAATTGTAGTTTTACCTGATCCAGCTACCCCATTAACTACAACAACTTTATCCTTTGGAGCTCTTATTATCTCATCTTGCTCTTCTTGAATAGTCATTACTATATCTTTTAACTTTTCATTTGAATTTGTTGTTAATACCATTTGTAGTATTTCATCTTTTACATCAACCGCTGAATCAAATAACCCTTTTAGTTCACCTTTTTTTATAATAAGTTGTCTTCTGCCTAAAAGGTTTGTTTTTATCTCTCCTATTGGTGATATATAGCTACATTCTCCTAATGTTCCTTTGTAAAATAATGATGCTATAGGTGCTCTCCAATCAACAATCACTGGTTCATAGCTTTCTTCTGGCGTTAACCCAAATCTACCAATATATAAATCCTCGGCCCCTTCATTTTCTTCAGTAAAAGTAATCTTACCAAAGTAAGGTGATTCCTTAAGTACAGTAAACTCCTTAAGTCGTTTATCTATGGTCCTAAAAGCTTCTTCCTTAACGTACTTTTCATGATCGAAGTAATCTATTACTTTATCTTCATCATCCTTATAATCTTCAATATATTTCTTTCTATACTCAACTATATAATCAGTAATACTTTTTCTCTTTCCAATAAACTTCAGAATTTCATTATTTAAAATATTAATGGTATCTTGAAGTTTATTTTCCTCCATCAAAAATTCTAAATCTTTATTCATACAAACACCTCTTCCTCACTATCACTTGCAATTAGGGCTTAAAATTCCTACAAAATTTTTTAAATATTTATTTAAAAAACCTCGTAGGAATTCATATTCTTTATTATTAATTGTAAATTCTATATTACTCTATAGTAACATCAATAGCTGTTTTTTTATCAATTTCTTCTGTCTCTACTTCTATAGTTTTATCTTCTAAATCTAATCCCTCTTTTTTATCTTGCTTTTTAAGCTCTGGATACTTTTCACAAACCATATTCATAAACTCATCTCCGAATATAGTTTCTTTTTCTAATACAACACCTGATATTTTATCTAACAGTTCTCTGTTTTCTCTTAATATTTCTTTAGCTTTATTATGAGCTTCTTTTACTATTTTTAGTATCTCTTCATCTATTAGTGTTGAAGTTTCATCGCTACAATTTCTAACTGCTCTTCCATCTAGATATCTATTTTGTACAGATTCTAATGCTACCATATCAAATCTATCTGACATACCATATATAGTTACCATATTTCTAGCTATTTGAGTAGCTCTTTCTATATCATTAGAAGCACCATTTGTAGCCTCATTTAATACTATTTCTTCTGCTGACCTACCACCTAAGAGTATTGCAATTTCATTCATAAATTCTTTTTTTGAATTTAAATGTTTTTCTTCTTCTGGAAGTTGCATTGTATATCCAAGCGCTCCCATAGTTCTAGGAACTATTGTAATTTTATGTACTGGATCTGAACCTTTAAGTAATGCAGCAACCAATGCGTGTCCCACTTCATGGAATGCAACGATTTTCTTTTCCTTTTGTGATAATATCCTATCTTTCTTTTCCTTACCAGCAATAATTACTTCTACTGCATCTCTTAAATCTTCTTGAAGCACTTTTTTTCTACCATGCTTTACTGCCCTTAAGGCACCTTCATTAATCATGTTTGCAAGATCTGCTCCTGCAGCACCTGAGGTTATTTTTGCTATTTCTTTTAAATCAACTTCAGGATCTAATGTTACATCTTTAGCATGAACATTTAGTATTGCTTCCCTTCCAATAAGATCCGGTTTATCAACAATTACTCTTCTATCAAATCTTCCTGGTCTAAGTAAAGCTTTATCTAATATCTCTGGTCTATTTGTAGCTGCTAATATAACTATACCTTTTGAAGAATCAAATCCATCCATCTCTGATAATAATTGGTTTAGGGTTTGTTCTCTCTCATCGTTACTTTGCATCTGATTGTCTCTACTCTTACCAATAGCATCAATTTCATCTATAAATATTATACAAGGAGCTTGTTTTTCAGCATCTTTAAACAATTCTCTAACTCTTGAAGCTCCAACTCCTACAAACATCTCTACAAAGCTTGATCCTGATAAAGAGAAAAATGGAACTTTTGCTTCTCCTGCCACTGCCTTTGCTATAAGTGTTTTACCTGTTCCTGGAGGGCCCACTAAAAGAACTCCTTTAGGAAGCTTTGCACCTATTTCTGTATATTTAGTTGGTGCATTTAAGAATCCAATAACCTCTTCAAGTGATTCTTTTGCTTCTTCTTGTCCAGCTACATCTTTAAAGGTAACTTTTATTTGGTCTTCTACATATACTTTAGCATTATTTTTACCAATGTTACCCATTCCTCCGCCCATTTTTCCTATCATCTTAGAGAATAAAAATCTCCACATGAAATATAAAAATGCTATCGGAATTATATATGTCATAAATGCATTCATAAATATAGATTCTTTTGGATTTTTCCCTGTAAATCTTATATCTCCCGCTTCAATAAGTTCATCTAGTAGTTTATCATTCTCAATATTGGCTGTGTATAAAGTTTTTCCTGCATACTCTGTCCCATCTTTGGGCGTAATAACTAAATTATCACTTGAAATCACTATTTCTGAAATTTCCTTATTGTTAATCATGTTTAAAAATTCATTATACGAAATTTCTTTATTCATATATGCATCTCTTGAATAGTTGGCAACTAACAATATTGCTATTGTAACTATAAAATATATTATTATGGGTTTTTTACTCTTCTTTTCATTCTTTTTAGGCTCATTATTCATGCTATACCCACCTCTTTCCTTAGTTTTTGCTTATTATTTAACGCTACCAAAATCACTAAACGGATATACTTTTAATTGTGCTTTTGCTTTTATATCTTTTCCATCTACATATGGATTCACCCATTTTCTCGAGTCAAACGAAACTCTTCTATTGTCTCCTAAGAAAAAGTATTTTCCATCTGGAACATGAAATTCTCCATAAAACTGATCACTATTCTCAGGTTTTACATAACTTTCATCTAATTCCTCTCCATTTACTGATACTTTACCATTTACTATGCTAACAGTATCTCCTGGCAGTCCTATAAGTCTTTTTATTAAAACATCATTTAGCTCTTCTGAATCAAATACTATTATATCGCCTCTTTTTATATTATTTAAATTATATACTCTTGTAACAAAAAGATGATCACCTACATTTAATGTCGGTATCATTGATCCCGAAGGAATATATACTTTAAAAATAAGAAACTGTTTTATAAGTATAGCTATAGCTACTGCTACTATTATAGGAACAATCCATTCAAAAAAGAAATTTTTCTTCTTTTTTATCTTTCCCTTTTTTTCATTATTATTATCTATGTTTGATTCACCTTCTATTGAATTTTCTTCCTCTATCTCCGATTCACTTTTTTCATTCATTAATCTTGCCACATCCCTTCCATTTTCCTTGCTATTTCTTCTTTTCTTTTTAAAGTAGCCTCTTTATCTATAAAAAAATAATTGTTTTTTAAAATTAAACAATCCCCATCTTTTGCATATCCTTTAATTTTATCTTTACTTACATCTATTATTTCCCCATTTGGAGATTCGATTACAAAGTAATCACCTTCTATTCTGTCAACAATGTATATTTGTTCCATAATTAAATCTCCTTTTCTCATAGATATACAGACTTAGTATAACATAAATAATTGTCAATTAACAACGCTAACTGCAATGTTATTATTCCTTTATTTTAATTTATAAAAAAATTCAACATATTCATTTTATGCTGAATTTTTTATAAATTATTTTATTTTTCCAAAACTATCAAAAGGATATACCCTTATCTGAGCTTTTGCTTTTATATCTTTTCCATCTATGTACGGATTCTTCCACTTCCTCGAATCAAATGAATCCGGTCTATTATCTCCTAAAAAGAAATATTTTCCTTCCGGCACATGATATTCACCATTAAACTTATCATGATTTACAACGTAATTTTCATCAAGCTCTTCCCCATTTACTGAAACTTTTCCATTAACTATACTAATATTATCTCCTGGAAGCCCTATAAGTCTTTTTATCAAAACATCATTTAATTCTTTTGAATCAAATACTACTATCTCTCCCCTTTTTAGATTGCCTAGATTATATATCCTTGTAACAAGAAATTGATCTCCTTCATTTATAGTAGGAATCATAGATCCTGTTGGCACTTCTACTTTATAAACTAAAAACTCTTTAATCAATAACGCCGCAAGAATCGCTACAAATACCGGAATAACCCATTCCCTAAAAAAGCTTTTTTTCTTTTTCTTGTCAATATCTATTTCCTTCATTGGAATATCGTTAATAATCATTTCTTCCTTATTATCAGACACTACTTTTTCCACATCCTTTTTATTTTTACTAACCTTTCAAAAAATACATAAATTAATCATACCACAAAAAATTGTAAATTATAATGGTTGATAAAAGGTATAATATTACTTATTTCTTAAATTACACAAAAAAAATTCAGTATATCTTAATATACCGAATTTTTATCTATACTTGTCCATAAGGTCTCCCATGATTTCAGCTGTTGGTGGTGGTGTAAAAGTTATTGCATTGGCTCCTGCTTCTATGGTCTCTTTTATGCTCTCTACCGTTGGGCCCCCAGTAGCTATTATAGGGTACTCTGGGAAACTCTTCCTTATAGTTCTAACTATCCTTGCAGTATCTTTACCACCAGATATATTTAGTATAGTTGCCCCTGCTTCTATTCTTTCTGCTATATCTTCATGATCAGAAACAACAGTAACTACAACTGGTATATCTATTGTAGATCTTATCTTTCTTACAATTTCATTTGATGTAGGAGCATTAACAACTATCCCCATAGCACCCTTAAATTCCGCATCAAGAGCTAAATTTATTACTCTTTTTCCCTGAGTAATACCTCCTCCAACTCCGCAAAATACTGGCACATCAGCTGCCATTACTAGTGCTTCTGTAATTAAAGGTTGTGGAGTAAATGGATAAACGGCTATTATTGCATCTGCATTTGTATTTCTTATTATGGCTACATCAGTTGTAAATAGTAGAGATTTAATCCTTTTTCCAAATATTTTAATTCCACTACAATCTCGTATGACCGATGGAACCTCTACAACATGATTTCTTAGTGTTCCCTTTATCTCAGGCACATATTTTGACTCCTTCGCCATCCTTCATCCTCCTATCCTTAATTTATCACTATGAAATATTATACACTTTTATTATCTTTTATAAAGACAAAAATGATTAATTTATTTTTATCTTACTGTAAAATTATTTAAACTTAAGACTTATTAATTACTTCAAGAAGAATTATTCTAGAAAGAACTTTTCCCTTATAATATTTTAACATATTTTCCATAAATAACATAACGTTTTCCTAATATATTAACTTTTAATACTTGCTTCTATAAAAAATTACTGAAAGTAATACTTCCAGCAATTTTAAATGAATAATTTCTATCAATACATTTTTCTTCTATCTAACACTTTTTTAATAACTCTTTGTCCTATTAGATTTTCTTTCATATGCTCTAAAGCATCACTTATTTTAACCCAACTCGCTTCCTCAACTTCTTTTGATTTACTTAGCACTCCAGCTTTGTAACTTGCTAAATATGTAAGCATAAGTAATTCTTTTCCTTCTATATAATCAGTACCTAAAAATTCAACATTTTGAATTTCTATTGAAGTTTCTTCTAAAACCTCTCTATATACAGTATCTTCAGCTTTTTCATCTATCCCTATATATCCAGATACTAAAACTTTAGAATCCTTATATATGTAACTTTGTTTTAATAAAAGAATTTCATCATCTTTAATTACTGCTACCATTATACATGGTTTCGGAGTATCGAAAAACAATTCATTATCATATTCACAGTAAGGTATACGTCCTTCATCCCCACAAAACATCTCTCCAAGCTTTCTTCCACAAATAGGGCAAAACTTAAATTTCATACTATCCCTCTTTCAACAGATTCTCATTCAACTTAATTTCTAACAATTCCAAACACTTTATTTTATTATACTAATAAATTAATTATTATAAAAGTATCTTCACAGGTTTATCTAATGTTATTCCAGTCCTTGTAACTTTAGATGAATAAGCAAATATATCCACACCTTCCTCTGCAGCCTTTCGTAGTGCTTTGCCAAACTCAGGATCTGTATCGTCATTTGGAGAAAAACTTTTTACATCTTCAATTTGTATTAAAAACAAAACCCCTGCGCCTCTTCCACTTTTCTTTACATCAATCAATTCAAGCAGATGTTTTCTACCTCTCTCCGTAGGTGCATCTGGAAACCTACAATGGCCATTCTCCTCCAAAGTTACCCCTTTAACTTCCAAATAATATTCTTCTCCATTATCTTTTAATAATTTAAAATCAAACCTACTTGCTCCAAAAGTTTTTTCACTTAATATATTTGTATATTTTTTCAACTTATCCACAACTTTGTTTTCAAGAGCTTCTTTAACAACTTTATTAGGGATTTGAGAATCTATACTTATATTCTTATCTCCTTTATATGCTCCTATAAGATCAAAAGCCGTCTTTCTTGTCGGATTCTTCTCTTCTCTCAAAAACACCTGACAACCAGGGATTAAGATTTCTTTACATCTTCCGGTATTAGGAACATGAACTGTTATTTCTTCGTCATTATAAATTACTTTTGCATTAAATCTATTTGGTCTATTTATAAAAATTGCATCATATATATTCTTATTATATTCCATTTTTCCACCCCACTTATACACATTATCCACAGTTTTTATCCACAGTTTTGTGAATTATGTGTGTGTTTTTTATCAGAAACTGTTGTTCTAATATAATTGATTTTAACGAATAATAATTGTTTATGCAACATTCCTTATATTGTTGTTGACAAATATATCTTTTATATATATTGTGTCAATATTTTTTTATAATAATGTGGATAACTTAAAAAGTTATCCACATTATTTATAAACTTATGCACATTAGTCACATAATGCCTATTTTACTAGCATTCATCTGTGGATAATAATTACTATATATCCACATACACCAGTGACTTCTACTATTATGTAAATTCTTAATATTTTATTATTTTTCTTAATATAATATTAAATATAATTCACTACCTTGTATTGTATAATACCTTTGATTATAATAAATTCATACTAAAGGATAAGAGGTGATACCATGAATATTCAACTAAAAAAAGGTGTTCTTGAATTGTGTGTTTTATCAGTTCTATCAAAAAAAGACTGCTATGGCTATGAATTAGTAAGCGAAATTTCTAAGAATATTCTTATTTCTGATGGAACAATTTATCCTATACTTAGAAGACTTACTACTGAAGGGTACTTTACTACTTATCTACAAGAATCCCAGGAAGGCCCTCCAAGAAAATATTACAGACTTACTGAATTAGGCTACGAAACAAAAAATAAGCTAGAAAAAGAGTGGCTAAGTTTTCAAAATTCAGTTAATAACATTATACTAGGAGGTTATGATCGTGAATAAAAATGAATTTTTCAAAATTCTGAAAGAAGGTCTTAATGATTTTCCTGAAAAAGAACTTCAAGACATCTTATATGACTATGAAGAACATTTTTCAAACGCCAAGGCCGATGGTAAATCAGACGAAGAAATAATTAAAGAACTTGGCGATCCATATGTGATAGTTAATCAATATAGAAGCGGATATGTTCAAGGTATTCCAAAATCTACTTATAATAAATCTAATTCTTCCAACTCTACTAAGAATACTTCCAACAATTCGAATTCATCTAATACTATATTAAAAATTGCAATAGTAATATTAGCTTTTATTCTCTTCAACTCATTTATTCTAGGAGCTACAGGTGCTGGTCTAGGCATCCTTTTAACTATTATAATTCTACCGTTTTCATTATTAATAGGGTGCATAGGTCTACTACTTGGGAAACTTGGATTAGGTATCTTAGGTGTTAGTATACCTGCCTTTTTAGCTGATCTTCCATTGAGCGTAGTTATATTAGTCACTATAGGTTCATTGGCTTTTACTATTTTTTCTATAATAGTACTTATATATGTTTTAAAACTTATAATTTTAGCAATACGAAAACTTATAAACAAATTTTCTAGTAAGGAGGATAACCGATGAAAAAATTTATGCCCACTAAAGTGAAAATTTCTTTAATTATATTAGCAATTATATCTTTATGTAGTTACCTTTCAGCAGCAATAGTATTATTCAACAGCGGTTACTCTCTTTCTTCTTATTTCTCTGATTGGGACTCAGATTTCAGATGGAATTTTGGTTGGAATAATCACTACAACTCCTCAGGTACTGTAGAAAAAGATTTTTCTCCTACTGTACAAAATATAAATATAGAATCAATTTCACATAATTTATCAATACAGTCATACGATGGGTCAACAATTAAAGTTAACATTGATGGGCATTTTGATGATAATAACAATTATACAAAAGGATTAAGTAGATTTGATATTACTGATAATGATGTGAACATCCTAACTAACACTGCTTTGAGAAATTCAAATTTTCATTTAAATATTTATATACCCAAAACTTATAAAAACAATATTTCTCTAAAAAGTTTGAGTGGATCTATAAATATTAATGGATTAGAATTGACTAACCTTTTAGCTAATACTACTAGTGGAGATATAATACTAAAAAATACAAATGTAAATACAGTTTCTTTAGAAAGTAAAAGCGGCAAGATTGATTCGCCTTCTATAACAAGCAACAATTCTAAATTTAAGACTCTTAACGGAAATATTTATCTTGGAGGAATACTCGGAGATTCTGATGTAAATTCAACTTCTGGCTCAATTAAGTTGAAACTATCTAACCTTGGTAATATCTCCAACTTTTCCTCTATTTCAAGCGATATTGACCTAACTATACCAAAGGAAGTTGGTTATACAGTTTCTTTTTCAACTACTACAGGAACACTTAATGGTAGAAACAAGAATGTGGATTTAAATAAAAATGATAATATATCTTTATCTAATGGAGATGGTTCAAAAAGTGTAACTGTTAAAACTACCTCAGGTGATCTTTCTGTAAAATAAAAAAGGGCTTGGCCCTTTTTTATTAATTCTTAAATTCTTTTTCTTTAAGTATTTCATCTTTTATTCTTTCCTTAATCTCTTCCATTGGAAACTTTGCACCTGGACACAAGGTTTGATATACATCCTTATGTCCGATTAATTCCTTAATATTATATTTTATTATCATATCTGTAGATAGCTTAATTAAAGAATCCTTTTCTTCTTCTGTAGGATTTTCCTCTTGGAAATTTCCTTCCAAACATATTCCAATGCTTTCATAGTTCTTACCCACAGTATGAGCTCCTGTATATTCTTCTGGTCTTCCCCTATATATATTTCCATCTTTCCTAATATAAAAGTTATATCCTATTCCTCCCCAGCCCTTCTCTTTATGATCTTCATTTATACTTTGAGGAGTTAATTCTGAAGCAGCTGTATGATGATACACGAGCATAGTAGGTTTATTTTCTTTTTCAATATCTTCATCAAATTTATAATCAATTTCTTTGATATTTAAACTATCTTCATATTCTTGTCTATGAGACTGAAAATCTCCAATTTCATATTCTCCCGCATTCATATATAATAAATATTCAACATAACTTTTCGAATAATCACTTGCTTTAATATTTCTCGCTATATATATGCTTAACATAACTATAACTCCAGTAACTATATATGTTTTTATTCTTCTTCTCTTCATCTTCTTTTCAAATTCAACTCGCCTTTGATTTTTAATTATAACCACATTACTCACCTTCAATTTACAATAAAATCCACTTACTTCCATTATATAGTAAATAGGTTATTTTTTGAATTGTTTTACATAATAAAAAGACTAGGTTTCCCTAGTCTTTCTATAAAGCCCACTTTCTATCTCCTGTAAAGTTAACATTTAACCACTTTTTAAAATTTAAACTCTTCATATTTTTGTAAACTTCTTCTCTTACCTTATCCATCTCTTCAAGTTCGTTTAACGTAGAATTATCATTAAATACAAAATCAATTTCTATCCTTAATTCTCTTCCTATTTTACT
>NZ_SULK01000005.1:61759-127490 GCF_007115085.1 Clostridium sp. HBUAS56017
TACTCTAGTTATAGAATCTTCAAAGTTATATTCTTCCTCTATATTTTTAACTATAGTATAAATTCTATCATTGATCTCTTCATCTGCAGAACTATTAATGATTTCCTTAAAACTTTTATGAAGCATAATTATAGGAACTCTTATAAATAGTATTGATGAAATTATAACCATTAAAGGATCAACGTATTTAGTAAGATGAGATAGTGAATTCATTTCTAAAACTATAGAAACTATAAATCCACAAAGTACTCCAATACTTAAAAAAGTATCCATTAACCATTGATTATTTTCTGCCTTCACTATATCAGATGGTACATTTTTTCGCATTCTATACATAATAACATATACCAATGCACATCCAACTGATGATATTAATGAATATCCTAATGCTAAATCTGCATCCACAGAATTTCCACCTTCAATAAATTCTTTAATTCCATTAATAAAAGTCAAACTACACATGACAGCTAATACAATTGAATGAAAAGCTACCATGATAGGTTCCAACATTCCCTTACCAAAAGGAAATTTATCAAAGTCTGTTTTTTCTATATAATTAGTTATACCTATTGATAACATAGATAATAATAAACTTATTAATGCATATAAGCCATCAAACATAATCATGCTTGAGTTAATTATTGTCCCCCATACTATCCCAAGTACAGCAAAAAACAATCCACCTAATGCTGAAAGTTTTAGTATGTTTTTTTCCCTTTTCATTTTTTCACCTCTATCAAATTCTTCTAATATAATTATATTATTTAAAAATTCAAGGGACAACTGACTAATATATGGTGTTTTTTATACTAATAACGGTTATTCTTTATTGTGGAACTTTTTTCATAAAGCACATTAGTACTTAAATTGTTACTTATTAGTACAATTTAATAATATTTCATTCTCTTTTTTCCGTTTTAAATTTTAAGTTAACTCATTTTTAATTTCAAAGTTCTAAAATCTAATTAACTAAAGAAGCTCCCATAATTATTAGGGAGCTCCTTTATATATATTAACAACAAATTAAGGGGAAGCTTTATTATAATGACTTTCTTTCTACCATCCAAATCTCCCTAGCGTACTCTAATATTGTCCTATCGCTAGAAAAAATTCCTGCATTGCATGTATTTAAGAAACATTTCTTTGCCCACTCTTCTTTATCCTTATAAGCCTCAAATACCTTATCTTCAGTTTCCTTAAAACTTTGGAAATCAGCTAATAAATAATACTGATCCCCTTCTTCTAATAGAGAATCGAATAAATCTTCGAAATCTCCACTGCCTCCATCATCAAAAGTTCCATCTACTAAAGCATCTACTACTCTCTTTAAACTTGGATTCTTTTCATAATAATCTTTTGGATTATAATTCTTACCAAGCTCTTCTATATCTTCTACCTCTAATCCAAATATAAAGTTATTTTCTCTTCCACTTTCATTCACTATTTCAACATTAGCTCCATCCAAAGTACCAAATGTAGGTGCTCCGTTTAGCATAAGCTTCATATTTCCAGTACCTGAAGCTTCCTTACCAGCAGTTGAGATTTGCTTTGAAATATCTGCTGCTGGACATAATTTTTCTGCATAGGATACTCTATAATTTTGCACAAACACAACCTTAATCTTTCCATTAATGGTTTTATCATTATTAACTAAGTTTGCTATTTCATTAATAAATTTAACTATTGCCTTTGCTCTCTTATAACCAGGGAATGCCTTTGCTCCAAACAAAAATGTTATTTTTGGTATATCCATATTAGAATCTTCTTTAACTCTATAATAAAGGTCTAGTATATAAAAAGCATTTAACAATTGTCTCTTATATTCATGTAGTCTCTTAATTTGAATATCAAATAGTGAATCTGGATCTATAGTAACACCTTCATTTTCTTTAACATATTCAGCTAACTGCTCTTTCTTTTTATGCTTGATACTCATAAACTTATTTAATACTGACTTATCATTAACATACTTTTCTAAATTCTTTAATAATGAAAGATCTCTTACCCAATCTTCATTACCTAAAACTTCTGTTATTAATGAAGATAACTCGGGATTGCAAAGTCTAAGCCATCTTCTTGGTGTAATTCCATTAGTCTTGTTCTGGAATTTTTCTGGATAAAGCTCATACCAATTTTTAAGTTCAGTTTCCTTTAATATATCTGTATGAAGTTTAGCTACTCCATTTACTGCTGATCCAACATGGATAGCTAAATTTGCCATTCTAGCTTGCTTCTTATATATTATTCTATAATCCTTAATTGCATTTCCACTATATCCTGCTGCCTTCAATTCAGCTATAAATCTCTTATCAATTTCTTGTATTACTTCTAATATTCTAGGGAATAATTCTTTTATTAAAGTTATATCCCACTTTTCTAAAGCTTCTGCTAAAATTGTATGATTTGTATAACTAAACATACACTTTGCTATACTTAAACTCTCATCAAAAGTTAATCCTTCTTCATCCACTAATATTCTTATTAACTCTGGAATACCTAAAGTTGGATGAGTATCATTTAATTGAACAGCATTTAATTCACCTAACCTTTTGGTAACGGTTCCGAATTTTTCTTTGTGTTTTTTAATTATATCCTTTATTGATGCACTTACTAAAAGATATTGTTGCTTTAATCTTAATAGCTTTCCTTCTTCAGTAGAATCATTTGGATATAATACCCTTGTAATATCTTCTGCTCTATTCTTAAGTCTTATCGCTTCATCATATTTTTGATCGTTGAATAACTTAAAATCAAACTCTTTTAGTGGTTCTGCTTTCCATAACCTTAAGGTATTAACATTTCTTGTGCCATATCCTATTATTGGCATATCATAAGGTACTGCTTTAACATCCATATCCTCAAAATGAATAACCTGAGTTTCTGATTCTTTTCTTATACTCCATGGATCTCCATACTTAAGCCAATAATCCCCATCTTCAACTTGAAAACCATCTTCTACATATTGATTAAATAATCCATTATTATATCTAAGTCCATATCCTATTAATGGAATTTCCATAGTAGCAGCAGAATCCATAAAACAAGCTGACAATCTGCCTAGTCCACCATTTCCAAGTCCTGCATCCTCTTCTATTTCCTCAATCTTATTTATATTTATATTTAGTTCTTCTAATAACTCCCTTACTTCATCATATACTCCCATGCTTATTAAGTTATTACCAAGAGCTCTACCCATTAGATATTCAGCTGAAAAATAATAAGCTTGTTTACCTTTTGCATATAATTCTGTAGTTTCATTCCAATCGTCTACTATATTTTCTAATAAACTTAAAGAGAGTGCATTGAATATTTCATAATCTAAAGCCTTGTCTAAAGTCTTGCCATATTTAACTTTTATCGTTCTTTCAATACTTAATTTTAGTTCTTCTTTATTCATTTTCTTCACACCTTCCATACATTCTTGTAAATTTATATATCTTTTTAGCTAACTCATCACTTAAACTATTTTTACCGATTCTCCACTTCCAATTTATCCCAAGAGTCGAAGGTAAATTTGTTCTTGCTTCATTTCCTAAATTTAGAAAATCCTGCATAGGTGCTATTGCCACGTCAGCAATACTTGCCCAAATTCCTCTTATGAAGCCCCAGTTGCATCCTTCTTTTCCGTTTAAGCCCAAATATTTTTTTGCTCTTTTTGTTTCCATCTTGCTACCTGTTTTTTCATACCACCCCAAGAAAGTGTCATTATCATGGGTACCAGTATATGCAATACAATTTTTAATATATCTATGTGGTAAGAAATTATTGTCAGGTTTCCCATCAAAAGCGAACTGTAATACCCTCATTCCTGGGAACTTACTCTCCTTTAAAAATTCTACTACATCATCAGTTAAATATCCTAAATCTTCAGCTATTATATTCAATTTTCCAAGTTTCTTCTCTATTGTATTAAAAAGATCAATTCCAGGGCCTTTTACCCATTCTCCATTTATAGCAGTTCTTTCTCCATAAGGAATCTCCCAATAAGATTCAAACCCTCTAAAATGATCAATTCTTAAAATATCATACAGTTTTAAACTTTCTTTTATCCTCATTATCCACCAACTGTAATCATCCTCTTTCATATGATTCCAGTCATAAATTAAGTTCCCCCATAATTGTCCTGTACTAGAAAAAGCATCTGGAGGACATCCTGCCACAACTAAAGGTTCCAATGCATCCTTATCAATCTTAAAATTCTCAGGGTGACTCCATGTATCTACACTATCTTCTGCAACATAAATTGGTATATCTCCTATTATCTTAATTCCAAACTTATTAGCATAATTCTTTAATTTCTCCCATTGCTCATAAAATAAATATTGTATAAATGACCAATAGTCTATATCATCTTTTAATCTTTCCTTATACGCATTAACCGCTTTAGGTGTTCTCCTCTTAATATCCTCATTCCATTTATACCATCCCTTTAATTCAAAATGGTATTTTAATGCCATATATAAAGAGTAATCTTCAAGCCAAAAGGATTTTTCTTTCTTAAATTCTTCAAACTTCTTTTGAATTTCAGGAAATCCTAATTTTTTATAATTGTTATATGCTTTTCTTAATACATTAAACTTTGATATAAATATTTCCCCATAATCAATAGAATCTCTATCTAATCCATAACTCTCATTTTTATATTCTTCTTCTTTTAACAGTCCTTCTTCCTCTAAAATACAACAATCAATAAAATAAGGATTTCCTGCAAAAGCAGAGAAGCATTGATATGGTGAATCTCCATATCCTGTATGACCTAGCGGAAGCATCTGCCAATATTTAAATCCTGCCTTTTTTATGAAATCTACAAATTTATATGCTTCTTTTCCAAAAGACCCTATTCCATAATCATTTGGAAGTGAAGCAACATGCATTAAAATCCCTGCACCTCTGTCCATATCGCCTATCCTCCTATACTATAATTCTCTTAAAATGGTTTCTTTTCTTCCTTCTAAGTCATAAATAACTACATTAATTTTCTTCAAAGCAGTATTTTCTGCTTTTTCTATTTTCAACTCATATTTATTACTTATCTTTTCTATAACTACTTTAACTAAATTGAATTTATTCTTTTTGCATTCTTTTGTAATTCCATCATCGTCATAAAGAGTATATTCTGCTTTTTTATCTACAAATGCAATTAAATTCAATTCTTTTAAAGATAAATCTTTAACTTTATTTTCACTCTCAACCAACGGTAATATCCTGTTTTTTCTTACAAAAAATATAGTTTCTTCCAACAAACAGTGAAAAAATTTACTTCCTTCATTGCAAACTTCGAATAATAACTTTCCTTCATGATTTAATTTGCAAAGAAGCATTTTTTCTGGCAGATAAATATACCGTCCCTTTGAATTTTGCTTATACATAGGCGCTATCATAAGTGAATTTCCTAAAATTAGTTGATCTTCTACCTCTTTAGAAAATTCATCTTCATATTCAAAAGTTAATGGTTTAAAATATAAATCATTATTTTTTATACACTTCATAAGTTCACTATACAAATATGGAATTAGTGAATATCTAAAGCGTATTATATTTTTAATTATTTTTGTTGTTCCTTCATCAAATGCATATGGTTCTTGTGACCTTGACCATCTTGATGTATGATTCCTATATAAAGGAGTAAATAGACTTAATTGATTCCATCTAATTAGCAAATCACTTGTAGTATCTCCAGCAAATCCTCCAGTATCAGAACCTATAAACATAAATCCACACATATTTAAAGCTGGCAACATTTTCATAGTTAATTCTATGTGTTCCCACCAAGAAAATGAATCTCCTGTCCACATTCCACCATATCTATGCATTCCTACAGAAGATGCTCTCGAAAATAATAAGAACCTTTTATTTTCATCTATATTTTCCAAACCTTCATAGGTTGCCTTAGTCATATTTAATCCATATAAGTTATGGACATCATAATGATTTATTAGCTCTCCATCCACGTTATGATATATACTTTTGTAATCATCTATAGAATTAGCTAGTTTATTAAAATTATCTTTAAGTTCAAAATATGAATATACGTCTATATTCTCCTTCTTTATCTCTTCTGCTCTTTTAAAAGCGCTTTCTAAACCCTTATCAGAATAAAACAATGCTGGTTCATTCATATCATTCCAAAAGCCTTCGATTCCTTTATCAGTTAGTATCTTGTATTTTTCTCCAAACCATTTTCTGGCTCTTGAGTTTAAAAAGTCTGGTAAATGCACCTTTCCAGGCCATACTGCAGTTACAAATGGATCACCATCCTTATCAGTACAAAAATATCCTCCCTCTACTCCTTCTTCATAAATAGGATATCCTTCTTCTACCTTTATCCCTGCATCAATTATAGGAATAACTTTAACTCCTTCATCCATGCAATCATCTACTAAGCCCTCAAAACTTGGAAAGGCGGTTCTATCTACAGTAAAATCTTTAAATCTTTCCATGTAATCTATATCTAAATACAACATTTCTAGAGGAATATCATTTTCCTTAAACTTCCTAATTACTTCCCTAGCTTCAGTTTCAGTTCCATATCCCCATCTACTTTGTCCATAACCTAATGCCCATTTTGGTGGAATATAGCTTTCCCCAATTAGCATTCTAAATTCCTTTACTATATCATTCAAACTATTACCTTCAATGATATATAACCCATAATTTTGATTTTCACAAGTAATCTTTATTTTATTGTGATCTGTATATCCTATATCGAATATGACTTTTGAAGGACTATCTATAAATATCCCAAAGTTTTCTTTTCCATGGACTACAAAAAAATTATGAGCTCCATATAAACTTCTTTTATTTGGTGTATGGCTATATTCGTCAGTACAAAAGCTCTCATATATCCAACCTCTTTTGTTAAGGCCTCTTACATTTTCCCCTAAGCCGTATATTATATCATTATCAGACATGTAGTAGTTTAAATTTCCATCTTCATCTATATCTAAATACTTTAAGCTATAACTTCTATCAGTTTTAATCTTATTAGTATCTAAAATTACCGCATCAGTATTTATTGGGTTTCCAATAATATATCTTATTACATTTTCATCTATTTTTAATCCATTCACTCTACACCTATCCTCTCTTTATATATTTACAAGACGCTCTCTTAACAAGCTCTGTATTAAGAACAATATGTTCATGTTCTAATTTTCCATTAAGTAGTTCAAGTAAGAGATTCGTACTTTTTTCAGCCATCAATACTTTAGGTTGTTTCATGGTAGTTATTCCTGGATTATAAAATTTACTTATATCAAGTCCATCAAATCCTACCAGTGATATATCTTCTCCTATCTTTAATCCAGAATCAACTATAGCCTTTGCTATCCCAATGGCCATAATATCTGAAATAGAAAATACAGCTGTTATATCCTTATTATTTTTAATAAATTCCATCATTACCTTATATGCTTCTTCAGATTTATAATCTCCTACAAGCATATTATCTGCATTAAATGGAATGCCAGACTCCTCTAATGCCTTTTTATAGCCTTTAAGTCTATTCCAACTTATTCCAATATCATTTTCTTCACCTATCATAACAGCAATATTCTTATGTCCAAGTTCTATTAAGTATTTTGTAGCCTTATATGCAGACTCTATATTATCAATTCCTACAGAAGAATAGCCACTTTCGCCTAATTTAAAATTTGCTGATGTAAGTACAACTGGGACTTCTAGAGAATTTACACTATCTTTACTCACAGACTCAAAATTTACTCCAAGGCAAATAACCCCTTGTAATCTCTTTTCTTTAATAAATGATTGTAATGTTTCAAAATCATCACCAAAAGTAAAATCATTTTGTTGAAGCACCATTGTATATCTTGATTTTGAAATATTTTTCCCTATTACATTTACCATTTCTGAAAAGAATGGATTAAATACACCTTTTACTAAAACCCCTATATTATTTGTATTATTTTGTTTAAGTATCCTTGCACTATTATTAGGAATATAATTACTTTCTTTAATTACTTCTAGCACCTTTTTTCTAGTACTCTCCTTAACATCCGTATGATTATTAAGTACTCTGGATACTGTACTTACACCTACACCTGACAATCTAGCTATATCTTTTATATTCATTGAAATTCTCCTTACCTTCCCTATTTTCGGGACTTATCCCGGTAACGTTACCGTATCTTGTGATATAGAAATTCCTATTTTTATAATAGGAATCTCTATATTCATTCAATTTACTTATAAGTTACTTGAGGAATCTTATATATTTTAATGTTTATTTTTAACCTTTTACTGCACCAGCTGTTAATCCCTTTGCAATAAACTTTTGAAGCGACAAGAATAAAATTACTACAGGTGTTGAAGCCATAATAGCTGCAGCTGAATATTGAGTCCAGTTAGCTGAGAACTTATCTCTTATAAACTGTTGCATTCCTACTGCAATAGTTTGAGTTGCCTTATCCTTTAATAATGCAGAACTTATCATAAATTCACTATATGCTGAAATAAATGCAAATAGGAAAATTACTAGTGCCATATTCTTTATTAAAGGTAAAATAATTTTTATAAACACTTGAAATGTTGTGGCTCCATCCACATAGGCTGCTTCTATAAGCTCTGTTGGTATACCATCCATATACCCTTTCATTAACCAAATATTGTACGCTATTCCTGTACATAATAATATAGTTATTACAAAAAGATTATCCATACCATTATGATTATACGCAATTCTTAGTATTGCTGGCAATGCCATTGCTGTTGGAAACATTTGAAGTATTAATAAAGCCATTAATCCTTTACTCCTAAATGCAAACCTTAATTTTGAAAATGCAAAGGCTGCTGGTACTACTAATGCTAATTGTATAAACGCTGCTGCAATACATGTTATCATTGAATTTAAAAGCCATTTTAAAAATTGAGTATCTTTAATAACTTTTGTATAGTTTTCAAGTGTCCAACTCTTTGGAAGTAGCGTAGTTTGAGTAAATGAACTTCCTTTGCTAAGAGATGCAAAAACTACAGCCAATATTGGAAATAATACTATTATAAGTGTTAACCATAACACTATTCTTGATACCCAAGCTGATTTTTTATCTGACTTAGTCATTTTCTTTTTATATTTCATGGAAACATTGGTGTTTTCAATACTAATTTGCGCTTGCATCTAATCTACCTCCTTAAATTGTCCTGATACTCTCATCTGGAAGTAAGATAAGACAGCAAGTATTACAAATATTATAATACTTATTGTTGAAGCAATATCAATTCTTCCAAACTGTGTTGATAACTTGTAATTTACAGATGCTAATATATCTGTATATCCGGCAAATTGTGTAGACAGTCTAGCTGGCCCACCTTCTGTAATTAAGAATGCTGAATTAAAGTTATTAAAATTAAATGCAAAGCTTGTTATTAAAAGTGGGTATGCAGTCCTAGTTAGTGAAGGTAAAGTTATCCTGGTAAACTTAATCCAAGTACTAGCCCCATCAACATCTGCTGCTTCATAATACGAATCTGGTATAGCTGAAAGTCCTCCTATGCAAACATTCATCATATAAGGAAATCCAAGCCAAATATTAGCTATTATTATAGCTGCCTTTGCCCAAAATGGATCTGTGAGCCACGGAATTGGGTTAGATATAATATGCATATTAATTAAAATATTATTAATTGCACCATAAGTACCGTTAAACAAACCTTGCCATGAAAGAACTGCAACCGTAACTGGCAATGCCCATGGAAGAATTAATATAGCTTTATATATTCCTTTCTCCTTTATGTTAGGGTTATTTAACAACATTGCAAGAATTAATCCCACTAAAAAACATCCTAAAGTAGATATTACCGCAAACAATAGTGTCCATCCAAACACTGGAAAAAACACATCTTTAAACGGTCCATTAAATACTTCTTTGAAATTTGCTAATCCAACAAAAGAGCTTTCCCCATCCTTTGTATATACAGTCTTATTAGTGAATGAAATCCAAACCGTATATAATATAGGAAGAACTGTAAATACTACGATATATATAAGCCCTGCTACTAAGTATGGAGCAGCCTTAATACTTTGTTTTGCTTTTCCTTTAGCAATCATAACAATTCTCCTCTCAAAATACTAACTTATAAGTACGGAGGGAGTTAATCCCTCCTATTTTCTATTTCATTTGTTTAATTCCTTCTACAACTTGGTCATAGATATTTTTAGCTGTAGTTTGAGCATCTAAGTCTCCAGCTATCATTGATTTTATGTTATTCTTAGCTGGATCCCAAATTGCTTGTACTTCTGGAATATTAGGCATTGGAATAGCATTCTTAGCAGATTCTGCAAAAACACTTATATTAGTATTATTTTTAAATACATCTGAATCTTGTCCACTCTTTGTTACAGGAATTCTATTACCCTTATCTACTAATATTTCAGTATTATTTTCATTTAAATATTTTATTAAATCCCAAGCTTTTTCTTGCTTAGTTGAGTTCTTATTTACAAAAGCAGTTTGAACTCCTAAAAATGGTGTTACTGTCTTTCCTTTTAATGTAGGAATTGCACAAACACCTAGGTCAATACCCGCATCCTTTACTTCTTTTACATTCCAAGGACCCGAAATATAGAAAGCTGTTTTACCTTGTTTAAATTCATCCTTAGCTATATCGTCATTTATGTCTGCAGTCATTAGTTTTTCTTTAGTTACTAAATCCCTGATGAACTGATATCCTGCTACTGTTCCAGGAGTATTTAATCCGATATCTTTAGTATCTAATGTACCGTTATTATTTTTGAATATATATCCTCCATCGGAAGTTATCAATCCATATGTTAAATAGAAATCAGTAACATTAAATTTAAAGCCCTTTTCTTTTCCTATACTTACAACTTCCTCCATTGTCTTTGGAGCCTCTTTAACTAACTTCTTATTATAAAATAACCCTATAGCTTCTTGAGCAATTGGTATTCCATATTTCTTACCATTTATAGTTACTGCATCAATAACATTTTTTGCAGTATAATCACTTTCATTTATCATTCCACTTGGAACTTCTTCTAAAAGATCAGCTTTTTGGAATGCGCCTAAATTGTCATGAGGTGATCCATAATAGACATCAGGTCCAGATGGACTATTAGCTGCTTCTTTATAATCTTGCATCTTACCTGAATCCTCAACGACCTTAACCTCAAAATTATTTTTTTCTCCCCAATCACTAGCTAATTTTTGAATTTCATCATTTTCTCCTGGTTTTAGGTGGGACCAAACTGTTAATTTTTCTTTACCACTGCTCTTGCTTCCACCACATCCTGCTAGCCCAATAGTCATCATAGTAGCCATAATAATCGCAACAATTTTTGTACGTTTACTCATTATTAATTTCCTCCTTGATAATTTTATTAAATTAAAACCCTTTTAAGGTATTTAAACCAATTAATTTCGGAACCGTTTCCAATTTTGAAAATGAATGTTTAGGATGTCTTCTTCTCATGCAATAACTTGTACATTTCTTTAAGAACATCCTTGGTACCGTTTCCAGTTATATTGTACACCTTTTCATTTATACTTTTCAAGTATTTTTTTACATTTTTTCGATTTTTTGTTCTTTCCATAAAAATAGCAATATTTTAAACACTGTTGCCATATTGAAATCTTTTATATCAAAACCCGTATATTTATGAACTTTCTCTATTCTATAAATTAATGTATTCCTATGAATGTATAAAAGTTTAGCACTTTCACTTATATTAAGACCACAATTAAAAAACACATCAATAGTTCTTATCATCTCTTCATCTAATTTACTAAGTCCACTATCAAATTGATCTACTAACATACTTTTTTTCTCTTTATTTATGCTATCGACTATATCCTCAAAAACAAGGGAAGTCTCTCCAAGTATTTCTTTTTTCACATTGAACTTACTAGCTAATGATATTTTTTTAATACACCCATCTACTGCTCTACTTAAATTTTCATAATTATTTACATTACAGTAACTTATTATGCAGTTTTCTCTAAAATTGTATTCTATAGTCTCTTTAATACTAGATGCATGCTCATATTCATCCTCTAACTTTCCTAAGATCAGTATATTCTCCTTATAAACAACAATTGCTATGTTTTCTTCTTTATATCCATCCTGTATTAATGATATGCTTTCATCTATATTATTATTAACACTTATCATAATTAATGTAAATTTATCTATTAAAAATGGATATGCTTCTTCCACTTCCTTCTTTGATATTCCCTTATTTTCTATAATATTTTCAATGACATTACTTTTTTTCTTATTCTCTCTTTTTATAGCATTAATTATACAGTTCTCCAAAAGAGGCAATGCCTTTTCATCTTCTCTACATATTCTTAAAATTAGATTTTCTTCATATACTTTAAACTTTTTTTCTATATAAGCTGTTTTGATATAAAAGTTTGGTGATGTATAAATGTCACCTTTTTCATTTTTTAATTTATAAGAAATCTGTGCAATATCGCTAATCTCTTGCAAAAGTTTATTTATATTCTTCATTTATACACCTCAAACCCCGTATTTTATATTATTCTCAATTCTGTTTCCTTATCAAACACATGAATCTTTTCTGTATTCATATGTAATCTAGCTTTTTCCCCTACTTTCAGTTCTGTTGTTCCTTCCACCCTAATAGTTAAACTACTTCTTCCATCTCTAGTATAAATATAACTCTCTGCCCCCATTAATTCAATCACTTCTACATTGACTTCTATTACTTCTTCTGGATTCTCTTTTATCATATCTATATCATCAGTTA
The DNA here is from genome assembly GCF_007115085.1 of Clostridium sp. HBUAS56017. Classification (NCBI taxonomy): domain Bacteria; kingdom Bacillati; phylum Bacillota; class Clostridia; order Eubacteriales; family Clostridiaceae; genus Clostridium; species Clostridium sp. HBUAS56017. The sequence goes on from NZ_SULK01000005.1 coordinate 74,505, forward strand.
GTGCTTCTGGTCTTATTCCAAAAACTACTTTTTTGCCATCTACCTTACTGTCATTTAATATTTTAGCAGTCTTCTCTGGTAAAAGTATTTTCTGTTCTTCAAAAATAGCATATGCATTATTTTCTTCAAATACCACTTCCCCATTTAAAAAATTCATTTGAGGACTACCAATAAAACTTGCTACAAACATATTAGATGGATAATTATATATATTCTGAGGTGTATCTACTTGTTGAATTACACCATCTTTCATAACTACGATTCTTGATCCCATAGTCATTGCTTCTGTTTGGTCATGAGTTACGTAAATAAACGTTGTCTCCAAACTATTATGAAGTTTTGCAATCTCTGTCCTCATTTGAACTCTTAACTTCGCATCTAAGTTAGATAATGGCTCGTCCATTAAAAACACTTTTGGATTTCTGACTATAGCTCTTCCTAAAGCAACTCTTTGTCTTTGACCTCCAGATAAAGCCTTAGGCTTTCTGCTTAATAGATTCTCAATATCTAATATCCTCGCTGCTTCTTTTACTTTTTCATCAATTTCTGTCTTTGGTACTTTTTTTATCTTAAGCCCAAATGCCATATTGTCATATACAGACATGTGAGGATATAAAGCATAATTTTGGAACACCATAGATATATCTCTTTCTTTAGGTTCAATATCATTTACTAATTTATCTCCAATATATAATTCTCCTTTTGATATAGACTCTAGACCTGCTATCATCCTTAATGTAGTAGATTTACCACATCCGGAAGGCCCAACAAAAACTATGAACTCTTTATCTTTAATTTCAAGGTTAAAATCCTTTACTGCTGTTACATCCCCAGGATATATTTTGTATATATTTTTCAAAGAAAGATTTGCCATAATTTTACCCCCTTAACTTTTATTGCTTATAGTATAACTCAAAATAACGTTTACATCTATTGACAATACATACAAACTCTCTAAAAGTTTTTTGTAAAAACTTCTAAAGAGTCTGTATCGAAATTATATTTTATTCGTTTATTCGTTCATATCTATAATTAAACCTAGCAATTTTATTAACTAGTTCCTCATCGAAACTTTCATCCTTCATTCTCCAGCTCCAATTCCCCCCTAAACTTGATGGCAAATTCATTCTTCCTTCATTCCCTATATTTAAAAAGTCTTGCATCTGAGCTATAGCTATATCTGCTACACTAGACCATATTCCTCTAATAAGCCCCCAATTATAGCCTTCTTCTGCATTTAGTCCTAAATATTCTTCTGCATTTTTCACTTCGTACCTAGACCCTGTTTTCTCATACCATCCTAAGCAGGTATCATTATCATGGGTTCCTGTATATGCAACACATTTATTAATATACCTATGGGGTAAATAATTATTATCACTTGCTCCACCAAATGCAAATTGTAGTATCCTCATTCCTGGGAATCCTGTTTCTTTAATAAACTTAATGGTATCTTTCTCAAGATATCCTAAGTCTTCAGCTATCACCTCAATATCTCCTAGCTTTTTTCTTATAACATTAAATAAATCTTTTCCAGGCCCTTTCTTCCACGATCCATCTTTTGCTGTTTTTTCCCCATAAGAAACTTGCCAATAGGATTTAAATCCTCTAAAATGATCTATTCTCAATATGTCATAAAGTCTTAAGCTTTGTTTTATCCTAGAAATCCACCATTCATATTCTGTACTCTTCATATATTCCCAATTATAAGTTAAATTTCCCCACAACTGTCCAGTTGGAGAAAAATCATCTGGTGGACATCCTGCAACAAATTTAGGTTTAAATGTTTTACTGTCTAACATGAAGTTTTCTGGAACACTCCATGTATCAACACTATCCTCTGCTACATATATAGGTATATCTCCAATGATTTTTATTCCTAGTGAATTGGCATATTTTTTTAAGTTCTCCCATTGATTAAAAAATAAATATTGTATAAATGACCAATATTCTATTTCATCTTTTAATTCATTTTTATATTTATCTAATGCTTCTGTTTTTCTCTCTTTAATATCCTTATCCCAATTGTACCAGCTGCTATAATTAAACTTTTGCTTTAATGCCATATATGTTGAATAATCATCTAACCATAATTTGTTATCCTCTTTAAATTTCTCTACTTTCTCTTGAAGAGTATTCATTTTTTTATAATTTTCATATGCAACTTTTAATACTTTGTATTTTGAAGTATATACTAATCCATAATTAATCCTCTCTTTATTATCATAATAATTTTCTGATTTGTAGTCTTCTTCTCTTAATAATCCGCTGTCCCTCAATTTATCAAAGTCAATAAAATATGGGTTGCCAGCAAATGCCGTGAAACATTGATAGGGGGAATCTCCATATCCAGTGTGCCCTAAAGGTAGTATCTGCCAGTACCTAAATCCAGCTTTTTTTATAGAATCTACAAATTTATAAGCTTCCTTTCCAAATGTGCCTATTCCAAATTCTCCCGGAAGTGAAGCTATATGCATTAAAACCCCAGCACCTCTTATCATACATTTTACCTCCTATTTCTATAATTTTATTAATTTACTTTTCTTGTTCATATCCATAAAAAAAAGCCCATATCCTAAATAGATATATTGGCTTTTCTTCATCTTTTATCCTATAGTTTTTCTATCCCTTTAAACTATAATCTATTTTATTATTCACTTATAAAATTTATTACTACTTTAATTTATTCCTTTTAATAAATTTGACATTTCTATAGCTGTTACTGCTGCATCATAGCCTTTATTACCAGCTTTTGTTCCTGCCCTTTCAATAGCTTGCTCAATAGAATCAGTTGTCAATATTCCAAAAATAACAGGCTTCTCTTCTGATAATGATACTGATGCTATTCCTTTAGATGCTTCTGCACATACATAATCAAAGTGTGGTGTTGATCCTTTTATAACTGCACCTAAGCAAATTATTGCATCATATTTGTTTGTTTTTACTAACTTTTTTGCCACTAATGGAATTTCAAACGCACCTGGAACCCAAGCAACTTCTATATCTTCTTCCCTCACTCCATGTCTCTTTAATCCATCTAAAGCTCCGCCTAATAACTTTGATACTATAAACTCATTAAATCTTCCTACTACTATACCAAACTTTAATCCTTCTGCTACTAAATTTCCTTCAAATGTTTTCATTTCTATCTCCCCTTACTTTTAATAATTTAACATATGACTTAATTTGTCTTGCTTTGTTTTTAGATAAAATTCATTATTTTCATTAGCCTCTATCTGTATAGGAACTCTTTCTACGATTTCCAACTCATAGCCACCCAATCCTTTTATCTTTCTAGGATTATTGGTAATAAGTTTTATTTTCTTTACACCTAAATTTTTTAAAATTTGTGCTCCTATTCCGTAATCTCTCATATCCGCCTTAAATCCTAACTTTAAATTAGCTTCTACTGTATCATATCCTTGATCTTGTAATTCGTAAGCTTTAAGTTTATTTATTAAACCTATTCCTCTACCTTCCTGTCTCATGTACAACAATACTCCTGTTTCCTCCTTAGCTATCATCTTCATAGCTAAATCATATTGCTCACCACAATCGCATCTTTTTGAACCTAATGCATCCCCTGTTAAACATTCTGAATGTACCCTTACTAAAACAGGAGTATCTTCTTTTATTTCACCTTTTACTAAGGCTACATGATGTTCACCATTTAATTTATTAATAAACCCATATATAGTAAAGTCACCATATCTTGTAGGCATTTTTGCCTTTGCAACTCTTTCTATTAACTCTTCTTTCTTTCTTCTATAGGTTACTAAATCTGCAACAGTAATTATTTTTATATTGTATTCTTTAGAAAATTCTATAAGCTCAGGAGTTCTAGCCATAGTTCCATCTTCATTCATAATTTCACATATTACTCCTGCACCTTTAAGTCCTGCAAGCTTTGCTAAGTCTACAGATGCTTCAGTATGCCCAGTTCTTTTTAACACTCCACCTTTTCTGGCTGCTAAAGGAAATATATGTCCAGGTCTTCTAAAATCCTCTTTTTTTGCATCATCTGAGATAGCTTTAGTTACTGTAAGACTTCTTTCAAAAGCAGAAATTCCTGTTGTTGTATCCATATGGTCTATAGACACAGTAAATGCTGTTTCATGGCTCTCTGTATTCTTCTCTACCATCTGATTGATATCTAATTCCTTTAATCTCTCTTCTTCCATAGGCATGCAGATTAATCCTCTAGCATGCTTTGCCATAAAATTTATTATTTCTGGCGTAGCTTTTTCAGCAGCTACTACAAGATCGCCTTCATTTTCTCTATCTTCGTCATCTATAACAATTAACATTTTACCTTCTTTAATATCTTCTATAGCTTCCTCTATAGTATTAAATTTATACATATTACTCTCTCCTTACATAAACCCATTTATTTTTAAAAACTCTTCATCTATATTGTTCTTTTTATCTTCTTTCCTATACCCAAATAGCTTCTCAATATATTTCCCAAGAATGTCACACTCAATATTTACCATATCTCTAACATTCCTATTTAGTAAAATAGTCTCTTTAGATGTATGAGGTATTATTGATACCTTAAAACTTTTACTATCTACATATGCTACTGTTAAGCTTATTCCATCTATAGTTATGGAACCTTTTTCTACTATATATTTGAGCAAATTATCTTCTACTTTTATATGGAACCATGTAGCAGTATCTTCCTTTTTAATAGAGATTATTTCTCCTATCCCATCGATGTGTCCGCTTACTAAATGTCCCCCTAGTCTGTCTTGCAAAGTTAATGCTCTTTCAAGATTTACCTTACTTGACTTTTTAAGCTCTCCTAAAGTGCTTCTTCTTAAGGTTTCTGCCATTACATCTGCCTCAAATATATCTTTTCCCATACTGGTTACAGTAAGACATACTCCATTTGTGCAAATACTATCTCCTACTCTAGTATTCTGAATAACCTTATTAGCTTTTATCACCAAAGTAGAAGACTTTTCTCCACTTTTTATAGACTCGATCTCTCCTATTTCTTCAACAATCCCTGTAAACATATCTAATCTCCCTTTTTTACATATCCTTCTATTAAAATATCTTTACCTATTGACTTAGAAGTTAAATTTTTTAATCTAAAAGCATCTTTTAAATGCTCTACTCCCTTTCCTCCTACTATAGACTTAGACATTTCTCCACCTAATAACATAGGAGCTACATATATCTGAACTTTGTCTACTATTCCTTCTTGAAGTGCTGAAAAGTTTAAAGTTGCTCCTCCTTCAAGAAGTATACTATCAATATTCTGCTCTCCTAGCTTTTTTACCAGTTCCCTCAAGTCTACTCTCCCATTCACTTCATTGGTTAATAATATATTTATCCCCTTCTTTTCTAATATTATTCCATCTTGTATACGTGCTTTTTTAGTTGCTACAACTATGGTTTTCACATCCTTTGCACTTTGAACCACCTTAGAATTTACTGGAATTTTTAAATTGCTATCTAGGATTATTCTAATTGGATTTTTGCCTCCTTCAATTCTACAAGTAAGTTCTGGATCATCTTGAATAACTGTATTTACGCCAACCATTATAGCTGAATACTTTCCTCTTAATCTATGAACTTGTTTCCTTGATTCCTCTCCTGAAATCCATCTTGATTCTCCTGTATAAGTTGAAATCTTTCCATCTAGAGACATAGCTGTTTTCATCAAAACAAATGGTGTCTTTTCTGAAATATATTTCATAAATATTTCATTAACTTTTTTGCATTCATCTTCTAATACCCCAACTCGCACTTCAATTCCAGCATCTTTAAGTTTTTTCACTCCATTACCTGATACCAAAGGATTTGGATCTAAAGTACCTATAATAACTTTTGCTATTTTCTTCTTGATTATCAAATCTGCGCAAGGCGGTGTTTTTCCATAATGTGAACAGGGTTCCAAAGTCACATACATAGTTGCTCCTTCAACATCTTCATCAGTACTATTGAAAGCTTCCACTTCTGCATGATTTCCTCCATACATTTTGTGATATCCCTTGCTAATAACTCTTCCTTCCTTTACAATGACAGCTCCTACCATTGGGTTTGGACTCACTAAGCCACTTCCTTCCTTAGCTAAGCTCAATGCCATTTCCATATACTTTTCATCCATTTATACTCTCCTTTCTTTATTACTTATTATCCTTCAAGGCCTTTAACTTTAATCTTTAAAATAAAAAAACTCGAGTATATAACTCGAGGCTTTAATTAGGTATATAAAAACCAATTGTATAAAAAAGCTCTGAAATATAAATATTTCAGAGCAATGTATACAAAATTGATATAATTCTATTATATCTATCACTATCTTCTCACATCCAGACTTTACTGTCGGCCTCGGAATTTCACCGAATCATGCACAATGGCTTGCGGGCTATACCGCCGGTAAGGAATTACACCTTGCCCCGAAGAATTATTTAATTTTACATACCCATATTATTCTTATTTTTCTATTCTGTCAATATCTTACTATAAAAAATAATATAATCTTATATTTACTACAACTTTATTTTATCTTTTTAAAAGCATTCTCTAAATCCTCAATAAGATCGTCAACATGTTCTGTTCCTATAGATAATCTAATCATATCCTTTGTAACACCAGCATCTTTTTGCTCTTCATCAGATAATTGCTGATGAGTAGTTGATGCAGGATGTATAACTAAGGATTTAGAATCTGCAACATTTGCTAATTGTGAGAATATCTCTAAGCTATCTATGAACTTACGTGCTTTTTCTTCTCCACCCTTTACTCCAAATGTAAATATTGATCCGGCTCCTTTTGGTAAATACTTTTTAGCTAAGTCATAGTATTTATTACCTTCTAATGAAGGATAATTCACCCAAGCTACTTGTTCATGAAAATTCAAATATTCTGCTATTTTCTTGCTATTTTCGAGATGACGATCTACCCTTAATGAAAGAGTTTCAAGTCCTTGCAACAATAAAAATGCATTAAATGGACTTATGCAAGCTCCAGTATCTCTTAGTAATTGAACACGTGCCTTAGTAATAAAAGCAGCAGCTCCAATATCATGAGCATATCTCAATCCATGATAACTTGTATCTGGCTGAGTAAATCCTGGGAACTTATCGTTCTGTGCCCAGTCAAAATTACCACCATCCACTATTACTCCACCTATTGAATTACCATGTCCTCCAATAAACTTAGTAGCTGAATGTACTACTATATCAGCTCCATATTCTATTGGTCTAATTAAATAAGGTGTTCCAAAAGTATTATCCACTATTAATGGTATTCCATGTTTGTGAGCTATATTAGCTACAGCTTCTATATCAACAACATTAATCCCTGGATTTCCTATTGATTCAACATATAGTGCTTTTGTGTTTTCATTAATAGCCTTTTCGAAATTTTCTGGTTCATCTGGATCTACAAAAGTAGTTTTAATTCCAAGCCTAGGTAGAGTTAAGGAGAACAAATTATAAGTTCCACCATAAAGAGTTGATGCCGCAACTATTTCATCACCAACCCCAGCAATATTAAGTATTGAATAGGTAATTGCAGCTGCTCCACTCGCTGTTGCTAATGCTCCAATTCCCCCCTCAAGAGTAGCCATTCTTTTTTCAAATACATCACTAGTTGGATTCATTATCCTTGAATATATGTTTCCATTTTCTTTTAGCCCAAAAAGATTTTCTCCTTGATCTGTATTATCAAAGACATATGATGTTGTTTGATAAATTGGTACCGCTCTCGATTTTGTTGTCGGATCAGGCACCTGACCTGCATGTAATTGATTTGTTTCAAACCTGTAATTTTTACTCATTTTAAACCTCCCCAATTTTAAAAGCCATTATAGACTTTTATGTTTTAAAATAAATACTTAGTATTTTTATAAGTTTAGTAAGATTGTACCAACATTAACTTCCTATGTCAATAATTACTTATTAAACACAAAAAAATAGAGGCATTAACCTCTATTTCTTATAAGTACATATTATTTAAAAATTTAATTCCCGTTTCAGTTCTAAAATACTTGTCTTTAATTAATTTAATCTGCTCACTTTTAATATTATCTTCATAAATATTAACTAAAAAATCACTTTCAATAAGTATCTGATAATCCATTCCATCTATAGTACTATAAGTATGATGATGTCCAACCAAGTAACAAACTCTCTCTATAATATCTTCATCAATATCTAACTGTAATAGCATATTTTTAGCAATAGGAGGCCCTTCAATTTCTTGATAATTACCTGCTGATGAGTTATATTTTTGTTCACTAACTTTTATACCGATATCATGAACTATAGCTGCTATTTCTAAAATATATTGAATTTCTTCATTCAACTTTTCTAACTCCCCAATAGATTTTGCAAAAGAATGCACCTTTAAAAAGTGATTAATTCTTCTTACATCTGAATTATAATAACTTATCATTTTTTCTATTACTTCACTAGTCTTTCCAATCATAACGCCAGCCCCTTAAATTGTTCAATGATTACTAGTTAGTTAAATAACTTTAATCGTATCTATTTTAAACTACACATTCTCTATTATTCTTGTTTTCCAATAAGCATGTCTTTCTCAAGAATATGTTCAACTAACCAATCGCTTAAAAATTGTAATATATTCATAATATATTGATCTTGATTCTCATCAATAGTGCTCAAATCCATATCATCTAACTTTTTAATAAATTCTGCATGCTCTACCTTTTGAGTAAACATCCTTTTAAATCCAATCTTATCCATATAAGCTTCCTCTTCTTTAAAGTGAAACTTAGTATATTCTCTTAGTTCATCCATTAACTCTACTACTTTATCATATTTATCAATTGTAAGATCATTTTTTAATAACATATATGTTCTATCTGCTATATCAAAAATTTTCTCATGCTGTTCATCTATGAACTTAACCCCTGTTCTGTATTCATCCTTCATTTCATACATATTCCAACACCCCTTATAATTCTAATATTTCACTTATTATACCCAAACCATTTTCGTTTTCTACATTATACATTATTAAATCTTTTTTGTATATTCTTTGTTTCTACCATTTTATTCATTATAAGTATAACAATTATTAATCAGAAGTTCTTGCTACCATTGTCCCAGTTTTCAATCTATAGTCATCAAAATTGAATAAGATAAATGCTAGTACTAATATTATATCAGCACCCCAAACACCTTTTACTCCAACGCGTAAAGTTACAACTCCTCCTACAATTGCACCTATCAAAAATGAACCTATAATAATACTATATCTAATTGCCTTAATTGCAGCTTTTCTATCTCTACTTTTAAGTGCCTCATATGCAGTTTGTGATGCAGTACGTAAATTTCCTGTACACATAGCTGTATTATATGGCGATCCTACTAGTTTTCTAAAAGATTGAACCTGAAGTGATGCTACAAATGAAATTATTACTGTAATTATTATATCTGGAACAGATGTTGGAATGAATCCAACTAAAAATAGAGTTAATATTTCAAGAACCAATATGCTTCTTTCTGTGTCTTGTATTCCTCTAGGCAAAGAAATTCCTTTTATTTTTTCTACTACAACTACTCCTAATATAAAAGCTATTATAGGAGGTATATGAAGTACTGCTTGTCCCCAATTTCCTTGAGATGCCTCTACCCCCACCATTACTATATTGCCAGTCTGCGCATTTGCAAAGACTCCATTTCTAGTTATGAATGTATATGAATCCAAGAATCCTCCTACTAGTGCTAAGAGTATACCCAATCTAAGCGACTGAGATGTAACTGTATGTATTTTTATCTTCTTGTTATTATAATTATCTTTTTTAGCCAATTTAATTTCTCCTTTAAATTTTAGTTCACCTAATATTATTTTATCAGTTATTCTATTTATTTAAAGTTTAAATAATCTTAATATATCCTCTTGTATTCAAATTTTTTGCTCATTACTATTATTTTTTCGTAATTTTATAAATCTTAATCTCAATTCGTACTTACTAATAACTTGTGCTACTATTTTTTCTTTTCACGATTTACTTATTCGCAATAACTTTTTAAAATGATATCTTAATATTACACTTGTATACATTTGTTATTGCTTTATATAATTTATTATTTCAATTTTCATTTATTATAATTTAGGAGGAATTTACATGAAATCAAAAAAAATATTATCAATTGTTCTTGCATGTTCTTTAACTTTCGGATCAACAGGAATCTTATCTCAATCTTCTGCTCTAGCTTCTGAAACTTCAGTTGTAAGCAGTGAACAAACATTAGCATCAACTCTTCATAACCAAATTGTTGATGCAAAAAAATCTATAAAAAACGAAAACTTTACAACTTCAGATAGCAATATTAGTTTATCTGCTAAAGGTGGTAAATTTGAAACTTCCGGAGATAGCTTCAATTATTCTTCTATCCCTGTAACTGGAGATTTTACCGCTACTGCTAAACTATCTTCGCTAACAAATATCACTTCGAAATCAAAAGCTTTCTTAATGGTTAGAAATGGTTCTGATTCAACTTCTCCACATATATCCTTAGGAGCTAAAAAATTAGGAACTGGAGCATATGAAGCAAGATTATCTAAAAGATCAAACGGTAATGCTAAAACCATAGACGCAAATACATATTTTAGAATTTCTAGAGAAGGTACTACCTATACATTATCTACTTCATCTGAAAAGTCCTTTGCTAATGCAACACTTATAAAGACTTTCAAAGCTGATGGTTCTTCAAAGGATTCTAGTATACTAGGTAATGCAGGTTCTACATTAAATGTTGGCTTAGCTGTAGCTGATTGTAATGCAGTCTTTGACTATTTCACCGTTACTGATGGATCTGGTAACCTACTTTATAATTTAGCTGACGCTTCTAATACTAATCCAGATAAGCCTGCAAAAGCTACAATTGCATCTATAGATAAGTTAAATGATGTAACATTTACTAAAGGACAACCTATTGTTTTACCTACGAAGGTTACAGCTAACTATAGCGATGGAAGTAAAGCAGAAGTTCCTGTAACTTGGGATACTGTTAACACTAATTTATTAGGAATTCAAAAAGTTAATGGTACTGTTGAAGAATTCTCCAATGGTATATCAATAAATGTAACTATAAAAGATATCCCCGTTGTTACTCAAAACAGCATATATGTTTCTCCAGAAGCTTCTGATAGCGGAACTGGTACTATAAATGATCCCATGTCTCTTACTTCAGCTGTAAGTAACGTTACTGCTGGCGGAACAATATATGTAAAGGGAGGCACCTACAAATTCAGCAAGCAATTTACAATACCATATACTAATAATGGTTCAGAAAATGATATGAAATCCATAGTTGCTTTAAACGGGGAAAAGGTTACACTTGATTTTTCAGATCAGCCTTATGACATGAAAAATCCAGCAAATAATTCAAGAGGTCTTCAATTAGAAGGAAGTTATTGGTATGTAAAAGGTATTGAATTCTTCAACGCAGCTGACAATGGCTTATATGTAACTGGTAAACATAATAAGATTGAATTATGTGTAGCTAGGGCAAATAGAGATACTGGTATTCAAATAAGTCGTCGTTCATCTACTCTTTCAAACAAAGCTGATTGGCCAAGTGATAATTTAATACTTAACTGTACTTCATTTAATAATAGTGATCCTGCAACTGGCGAAAATGCAGATGGATTTGCTGCAAAGTTGACTTGCGGAGATGGAAACATATTTGATGGATGTATTTCTTATAACAATGTAGATGATGGTTGGGACCTATACACAAAGGCTGCTACAGGCGAAATTGGTGCGGTTACAATAAGAAATTGTGTTGCATTTAGAAACGGATCTACTACAACTGGACAACTTACTAAAAATAGTGATGGTAATGGATTTAAAATGGGTGGATCTAAAATGCATGGAAATCACGTTCTTTATAACTGTATATCTTTTGAAAACAAAAATCATGGATTCACAGATAATAGTAACCCTGGAACAATAACTGTAGATAGTTGTACAAGTTTTAACAATTCCTTAGCTGATGGCGGAAAGAGTAACTTTGACTTTGCAAGAGATAAAACTAATTCTAATAATATATTTAGAAACTTAATATCATTTAGCAACAAGAAAGTAAGTAGTGATAAGTATAGAGGAACAGCTGAAAATTGTGTTTTCTCAACTAGCAATAAAACTTACATGTTTACAACTAAAGCTACTGCAGATAGTAACGTTGGAGAATTAAGAGGTACTCCTACTGATGCTGTAACTGCAAATGATTTTGTTAGTATTGACGCTCCAGCATTAGGTACAGATGTTCATACATTATGGAGAAATGCCGATGGTTCAATTAACATGGGTAACTTCCTAAAGATTACCCCTAATAGCACGTACAACACAATGGGAGCTCACCTTCATAAATAATTTCAGTTATTAAATAAGCTATCTAAAATAAGAATTTTAGACAGCTTATTTTTTGTCTCAACCACCTCCAACTGGCATTTTACCAGCATATTCTTAAGAATATAAGAATATTACCATATATATTCTCGATAAAATAATCTTTACTTTTTAAAACAAGCTCTTTGACAAAGAAAACTTCCAGATATATAATGAACATAGTTCATAAAGAGGTGAAATTATGCCAAAAATTTTAGAAAATCCTAAAGAATCTATACTATCATATGCAAAAGAAATTGTTTTAACCCAAGGTATTGAAAATTTAACTATGAGAGAGGTATCTAAAAAATCAGGTATAGCAGTTGGTACTATATACAATTATTTTCCAACCAAAAGCATTTTAACTATCGAGTTAATAGAAAACTATTGGTATGAATATTTAAATATAGTTGACGACATTGATAAAAACTTTGATGACTTATTTATTAAGCTACAAGAAATTTTCAAGCAAATGAATTTTTTTGTTGATACCTTTAAAGAAATATGGATAAAAAATTATTCCTCAGAATATACTGATGATGGACTAAATAGAAAAAATGTTTTCCTAGATAAGCTATATAAAAAACTTGAAAAAATACTTATTAAGGAGCAAGACAAAAAAACTATTCATTTATCTATCGACCCTTATATAATTGCTAAATTTTTAATTTTAAATTTTATGATGATGGCTCAAATGAATCAATTTGAATACGAAGATTTCGATAAGATAATCAAAGATTATTTATCTAAATAATATCAATATACCTTGATTCATTTATTATTCATATTAGATAGTTTCCTTATAAACTTGTATGGTATGAATAATTTTTATGAACTTTTATGAACATTGTTCACAAAAAAAATATATTAAGGAGGAAAATTATGATTAAGAAAAATCAAACACTAATTCTTATACTCTTTATGCTAGGAATATTTATGGGCGCAATAGATACAGGTATTGTCTCTCCTGTTAGAGGGCTTATTCAAAATAGTTTTAAAGTTGACCAAAATATCGGAACTTGGATGATAACACTATATACATTAATTTATGCTATATCTATGCCTATAGTAAGCAAATTAGGTGATAAATATGGATATAAGAAAGCGTATGTATTTGGAATTGCTACCTTTGGAATTGGATCTCTCCTATGCGGTATTTCAAATTTTTATGGAACATTTGGATTTTTCTTGACTGCTCGTGCTATTCAAGCACTTGGTGCTGGGGGAATAATGCCTATCGCCAACGCTGTAATTGGGAATAGTTTCCCTGAAGAAAAAAGAGGAAGCGCCCTAGGACTAGTTGGCATGATTTATGGAGTTGGTAATATACTTGGCCCTACTCTAGGTAGTAGCATAATTGATATGGCTGGTTCCTCAAACTGGGGATGGGTATTCTTTATTAATGTACCAATAAGCTTAATTATTTTGATATTAAGTACTTCGTTAAAGAATACAAAAGCCTCAACTGAAAGACCAATGGACATTTTAGGGGCAATCGTACTTGGCGGAGTTATAGGAAGCCTTATGTATGCTTTAACTAATCTCGATTTCTTTAATTTTACCGAAAGCATAAAATCAACTGATGTCTACCCTTATCTAATCATATTTGTACTACTCACACCATTATTAATATCTATAGAGAATAGAGCAAAGGACCCAGTTTTGAATGTTAAATACTTCAAGAACAAAGAAATGCTAGTTATCTTAATTATATCTTTTATCGTTGGTATTGGAATGATGGGAATGATATTTGTTCCTCAATTTTCAGAAAATGTTCTTAGATTAAAATCAGGAAGTGGCGGATACTTAATAACTCTACTTGCACTTTTCTCCGGTATCTCTGCTCCTATAAGTGGTAAGCTTATCGATAAAAAAAGTGCTCGTTTTGTCTTATTATTAGGTTTTACTTTTACTATATGTGGAACCTTATTTCTTGGACTTATTGCTACAGAATCTCTTACTTTTATAAGTATCTTTATAGGTCTAGCACTAATGGGACTTGGGGTAGGATTCACTATGGGTGCTCCTCTTAACTATTTAGTATTAAAAACTGTATCAAAAGAAGAAAGTGCCTCTGGACTTGCTACTATGTCACTTATGCGTTCAATTGGCCTTGCTATATCGCCAAGTGTAATGATAGGATTCATTGTAGAAGCTTCTAAAACCTTGCAAACAAAGCTAATGGATGCCGTTCAATCTAGCTTAGGAGCTACTACAAGTGGTATGCCAATAAATCCAACTAACACTAATACTGATGTTTTCAAGTCATTGCAAAATGCAGATATAACTACCATTGTAGATATGTTAAAAGCAGCACTTGAAAGCATTTTGCCATCTCAAATAAAACCTATGATAATTAATGCAATTGATTCCGTTAGTAATACAATTATTGATACATTCCAAAGTGTAATTAATTATGGATATAGAAATATGTTTATTGCAGCTGCTATTATTGCTTTAGCTGGCTTAATAGCAACCTTATTTTTAAATAGAAAATGTGAAAAACCTAAAGTCTCTTAATAAATAAAGCAGGTTTATTAAAAAGTATAAGCCTGCTTTATTTATTATTTATTTTCTGTGATATCAACAGGATTTGGCAATTTATCACTAAAGTAATCTATGTATATCTTTTTATCTTTATCAAGAGTTGCATAATATACATCTTCAATATTCTTTACTCCCATCATCTTTAACTGACTAGTTAGCCACTTAACAGAAATTCCTCTCTTTTTCAAATTCTCATATATTATCCTACCTGTAACTACAATATCCGTAATTAACTCTTCTTGTTCCACTTGCAATTTCATATCTTCAACCTTCACATTTTCCTTATTAGCTACTTTTACAACATTTATTTCTCCTGTAGTTTCTAGAATAGCATATTTAACATCTTGTATATTAAATATATCCTTTTTTCTCAATAGATGATTTAAATCATCTATTGTATATTGAAACTTAGATAAATTTTTTTCAAAAATATGCCCATCTTGAATTACCAGCACTGGTTCTCCATCAAGTATCTTTGAAATACTTCTATTTCTTCGAGCAATATATGACATAAAAAAAGTTAATCCTCCAAACAAAAATAATCCTATAATATGTCCCAAAGATGATTGACCTAGATCTGTAGCTACCGTTGCAGCTATAGATCCAAAAGTAATTCCATTAATATATTCATATACTGTAAGTTGCGCTACCTGTTGACGTCCTAAGATTCTTGTAATTAATAATATTGCAAAAAAAGCTATTAATGTCTGTAAAATTATATCAATAATCTCTATCATTTATATCACTCTTTCGTATATATTTTTATTTCTATTAGATACTAATATTAAACACTAATAGGTTTGAACAAATTAATGAAATTTATACAGGAGGAATTTTTATGTCTTTAGGAACAAAAGCTTTATTAACTTTATTATTTATAATTCTCGTTATGTTTTCTTTATATTTTCTACATAGAAAAAAAAAGATATAAATCAAATTATAGTATATTAATATAAAACTCTGATAATAATAACTTTGTGAATTTATTTATGGAGTTGATTGTAATGACAGTAGGTTCAAATGTAAAACAAACCTTGGCTAATTTAAAAGGAATTGAAAGCACGTTAAGGATTTACTCAGTTCAAAGTAATAACAGAGAAGAAGTAATGGCTTATAAAAAAGCCCTTCAAACTACTGAGTCAGTAATTAATGATTTTGAAAAAAGAATACGAGTTTTAGAATTTGAAGAACCACAATATAAGGGGAATTAAGAGAGGAAGAGATTATGCAAAATTGGATTATAGTTCTAATTAGAACTTCAATTATTTTCTTTTTAACATTAGTCATGATTAGATTTATGGGAAAAGGAAGTTTATCGAAAATGACGCCATTTAAACTAGTAAGTTATATTGTAATTGCAATTATTGCATCATTGATATCCCTAGGTTTAATAGGTAACCTTATTTTTGGTCTGTTATCCTTATTTATTTGGGTAGCATTTTCTATAGCCCTAGATTACCTATCCATAAAAAGCAAATGGGTTCATGACTTTATAAATGGAAGAGAAACAGTTTTGATAAAGAACGGAAAAATAATGGAAGAAAACTTACTTGACGTGAAACTCACAGGAGAAGAATTGCTTAAATCATTACGTTCAAAGAATGTATTTAATCTAGCTGATGTAGAATTTGCAGTTATGGAAACAACAGGTGAAATAAATGCATTGTTAAAATCCGACAAAAAACCTGTGACAGCTCACGATTTGAAACAAAAGGTAGCTCCTATATCTGAACCTCAAACAGTAATACTAGATGGAAACATATTAGATGAATCACTTTCAAACAGAGGATTAAATGAAGAATGGCTAAAATCTCAGCTCTCTAATTTAGGAGTATCTTTAGACAATGTATTCTTGGCTCAAATAGATTCTTCAGGAGATTTATATGTGGATTTATTTGATGATTCAATAGAGTTACCTAAGCCTCAAGTCAAAGAATTGCTTTATGCCAATATTTCTAAAGCTCAGGCTGATTGTCTTTCTTTTTCCTTAGAAACAAATAACCCAAAAGTTAAAGGAATGTATTCATCTGATTCTAAAAAATTAGAAAAAATGATGAACAAACTAGAGCCATACTTGTTACGTTAGAAGGTGATAAAATTGTCCAACAAAAAGAAGAAAAAACTAACTCCTACTCAACAAGAATATCAAGATTTTGCTAAAGATATTGAACCTAAACGTCCAGTTCTAAAAAATTGTATGAGAGCATTTTTAGTTGGAGGTATTATTTGCACTATAGGCCAAGTCTTTCAATATATATTTGTTAACTGGTTTGGGCTTACAGAAGAAAATGCCTCAGGTCCTGCGTCAGCAATTCTAATAATCCTTTCAATTTTATTAACTGGTTTTGGTGTATTTGATCATATTGCTCAATGGGGTGGGGCTGGCACTGCAGTTCCTATTACTGGATTTGCAAACACCATGGCTTCTGCTGCTATAGAACATAGAACTGAAGGATATGTACTGGGTGTAGGTGGAAATATGTTTAAGTTATCCGGCTCAGTAATTGTCTTCGGTGCTTTTTCTGCATTTGTTGTTACAATAATTAAACTATTAATCAAATGGTTAGGTGGGATGTAAATGCTTAAAGGTCATCAAACATGGATTTTCGATTCTAAACCAATAATAATTTCTTCTGCTGCAGTCGGTGGCCCTTTTGAAGCCAAAGGTGCATTAACTGACGACTTTGATTTTCTTCATCAAGATGTGTGGTTAGGTCAAGATAGCTTTGAAAAAGCAGAAAAGAAGTTACTTGAACAGGCTTGTGAAACAGCAATTACAAAAGCTAATATGAAAAAAGAAGATATTCAATTCTTTATTAGCGGTGATTTAATGAATCAAATTATTTCAAGTACATTTACCGCTCGTACTTTAGGTATACCTTTCTTAGGTATTTATGGTGCTTGCTCAAGCGCAATGGAAAGCCTTGCGTTAGCCTCCCTACTTGTAGACAGCAAAGCAGCTAAATATGTGATAGCTGCAGCTTCTAGCCACAATGTAGCAGCAGAGAAACTATATAGATATCCTACAGAATATGGTTCTCAAAAACCACCTACTGCTCAATGGACAGTAACTGGTGCTGGTGCTGGTTTAGTAGCTGAAAAAGGTTCCGGACCAAAAGTAACCTGTGCAACTATCGGCCGTGTAGTAGATATGGGCTTAACTGATCCATATAATATGGGCGCAGCCATGGCTCCAGCTGCAGTTGATACTATCGAGGCTCATTTTAGAGATCTAAACATCGACCCTTCCTATTATGATCTAATTGCTACAGGAGATTTAGGCAGAATTGGCCATAAGATCGCTTCCGATTTATTGACCAAACATGGGCATAAAATTCCTTCAAATATTTTTACTGATTGTGGACTTTTAATTTATAAAGATGATCAACCTGTAATGGCTGGTGCAAGTGGTTGCGGGTGCTCTGCTACTGTAACATATGGTCATCTACTTAATCGTATGAAAAAAGGTGAGTTAAAGAAAATCTTAGTAATTGCTACAGGTGCATTACTATCTCCTCTATCATACCAACAAAAAGAAAGTATACCTTGTATAGCTCATGCAGTATCTATAGAAATGTAAAGAGAGGTGTTGATTTAAATTGATGACATTTATTTGGGCATTTATTGTAGGTGGAATAATATGTGTAATCGGACAGATAATGATGGATATCTTTAAACTTACACCCGCTCATACTATGAGTACCTTAGTTGTAATTGGTGCTATTTTAGGAGGTTTAGGTTTATATGCTCCATTAGTTAAATTTGCTGGTGCAGGAGCTTTTGTTCCAATATGCAGTTTTGGCAATTCATTGGTAAAAGGAGCATTAATGGAAGCTGAAGAAACTGGCATTTTTGGAGTACTTACTGGTTTATTTGAAGTAACTAGTTCCGGAATCTCCTCTGCAATAATTTTTGCATTTATAGCTTCATTAATTTTTAAACCTAAAGGCTAATATTTGAAAGGAGGTGAAAGTTATGACAGTAGGAACTCAAATGCAACAAGCAATTGCAGGTATTCAAAGTGCATCTGCTACAATGAAAACTTTTGCTTTAGAAACTCAAGATAAGCAAGCTAAACAACAATTTCAACAAATAGCTGACCAACTTGACTCATCACTTCAAACATTAAAACAAAGGCAACAATACATAGAAAATCAAGAGCCTCAATATAAACAACAATAATTGTAGTTTTAATGCAAAATAGAGAGGAATTTCTTCCTCTCTATTTTAATTCTATTCTATATCTAAACATTAAACTTGTTAGCTAGTTCTGTCAAACTTTGAGATGTTTTAGCTTGATTTTGAGAAGCTTTTGCCACTTCATCTATAGCATGTGTTATTTCATTTATGTTATTTAATACATCTTCAGAACTTGTTGCTGACTCAACAGAAGTTGCAGATAAGCTTTCCATTGCAGAGGATACTTGATCTATAACTTCCTTCATTTGTTTTGATGAACTAGCTATGTCACTAGCCATACTATTAACAAAATCTGCATCCTTTTCATATTGAATACCCACACTTATAAGTAACTCATAACTTGGTTTTACCCCTGTTTCAAGATATTCTAAAACTTCTTTTCCACTATTAGATAAATTTTCAAACGCTTGTTCAATCCTACTTACCATAGCTTGAATGCTAGATACTGCTTCTGAAGATTGCTCCGCTAAACTTCTTACTTCATCAGCTACCACAGCAAATCCTTTTCCCATCTCTCCTGCTCTTGCAGCCTCAATTGCAGCATTTAATGCAAGTAAATTGGTTTGTTCTGCAATATTTCCAATAGAATCTGCCATTACTGTAATATCTTTAACAACCTTTCCTTCATCAATGGCCTTTAATATATTTATTTTATTTTTTTCATATATTTCATTACCTTGTTCTATATTCCTAGCAGCTTTTTCTCTAACTTCAACAGCTCTTTCCTTAATTTTATTTGCTGATTTAAAACTATCATTTGCTTTAATATTTAATTGCTCTGTTGCATTTCCTATCTCTTCTGTTGATGCAGTAACTTCTTCTGTTGTAGCACTTAAATCTTGAATTCCTCTTGTAATTTGTCCTGTAGATTCATTCGCCATTTCCATACTTGATGAGACTTCTTCTGCTGTAGCAGACAATTCTTGACTTGAAGCATTAATCTCTCCAGTACTACTAATTATTTCTGTCAACAAAAGCTTCATATTATCTTTTGCTTTATTTAATGCTATAGATAGTTCTCCTATTTCATCCTTTGAATCAATATCTATCCCTTTAGTTAAATCTCCTTCTCCTAAATCATCAGCAAACTTAACAACCTTCTTAAGCTTCTTTGATATCGCTATAGCCATACTTGTTCCTAGTATTATAGCTAAAACAAACCCTATTATTGTGATAGATATAATCATAATTTTAGAACTCTCATATGTTAAATTATTTGACTGAGACATTACATCTGCTTCTTTCACAGCCATATCAATTAGTTCTCCTAATCCTTCAAATAGGGATGCTCTAGCATTTGAGGCTCCTGATATCTCCTTTATAGCTGATTTATAATCCCCTGATGTTCCGAAATCACACACCTTTTGGGACATATCTAGATATATCTTTGATGAAGTTTCTATCTTCTCAAAAACTTTCCCATCATTCTCCTTTTCATCTTGCCCCATATATTGTCTTTCCGACTCATTTGTTGCTTTAATCTTGGCAAATAATTCTCCAGCTTGTTTAGTTAAATCCTGTACTTCTTTAACAATCTCCTCATTTTCACCAGGATCTTTTCTTTCTTTATATGCCATTTTAATTAATGCTGTTCTTATATCTGAATAACTCTGTCTTAATAAGTTAACCTCTTCTATAGTTTTTAAATTATAATCATGAAGAAGTGCGGCATTAGAATTAATTTTCTTCATATTTTGTAACCCAATAATACCTACAACTATTATAAATATAGAAACAAAAACAATCAAAACAGCCAATTTTGCCCACATCTTTAAATTTCCCATCAACTTAACCATTACTTCCTCCTTGTGTACTTTCATCATTTTTTCTCGAATTTTGTCAACCCTAATATATTTATCGTGTTTATATTGCCACACTTAACAATTATTTTAATAACACTTTAATCTTGTTAAATTCACCTTTCTAAGGTTTATAATTTCACTATTTATAAACACTTAAAAAGCCACAGTATCATCACACAGCACTTTTTGCAATATTATTAACAATAAACACTATATTAAAAACCAAAAATGCTAAATATAATTTATTATATAAATATTAAGGAGTGCGAAAAATGGAAATTATATTGAAAAAATATCATGGACTAGGTAATGATTATATTATTTATGATCCAAATAGAAATAAATTAGATTTAAACACTAAAAGAGTGAGACTAATTTGTGACAGACACTTTGGAGTTGGTTCTGACGGAATTTTATTCGGTCCAATTTGGGAAGGAGGACAAATAAAACTACGCATATTTAACCCTGATGGTAGTGAAGCTGAAAAAAGCGGAAATGGAGTTAGAATATTTTCAAAATATCTAAAAGATTCAGGTTATATCAAAGATAAGTCATTTGTCCTAAATACTTTAGGTGGAAATGTTAATGTAGAGTACCTTAATAAAAATGGAGACTTATTAAAAGTTTCAATGGGGAAAACAACTTTCTTGAGCGATAAAATCCCTGTAACAGGTCCTTCTCGAGAAGTTATTGATGAACTAATGACTTTTAATAACAAAGAATATAGAGTAACATGCTTGTCTATAGGAAATCCTCACTGCATAATTCCTATGGAAAATATCTCAAAAGAAAAAGCCTCTGAATTAGGTAAGTATGTCGAATCATCCAGAAACTTTCCAAACAGAATAAATATGCAACTATTGAAAGTCATGGATAGGGATAATATACAAATTGAAATTTATGAGAGAGGTGCTGGCTACACTCTAGCATCTGGAAGCAGCAGTTCAGCTGCTGCTACTGCCGCTTATAAATTAGGACTTATTAACAACAAAGTTACTGTTCATATGCCTGGAGGAAATCTAAAAATCGAAATACAAAATGATAGCACCGTATTTATGACAGGCACAGTAAATGCTATTGGTTCTATAAATCTGTCAGAACAATTTATAGATGAATTACTTAAAATTTAGGTGAGGGAGAGTAGCTTATAATGATTAACATAAACAAAATATGCACTAAGGATATTACTGAATTAGCAGATTTATATAAAGAACTTCTATATGTAGAAGCAAATCTAGAAAAAATGAAAAAGACTTTTCACTGGATAGATTCTAATAATAATTATATTTTGCTAGGTGCAAAAGATGATGATAATAACCTAGTAGGTTCTGTTTTAGGTGTTATATGCCAAGATATTATAGGTAGTTGTCGTCCATTTATGGTTATAGAAAATTTAATTGTAAAGAATAATTACAGAAGACTTGGAATTGGAAAGAGTCTAATAGATTATCTTGAGAATTATGCTAGCGAACTAAACTGTTCCTATACTATGCTTGTATCATCTTCATATAGGAAAAGTGCTTATAAATTTTATCAAGCATCAGGATACGACATAGATTCTGTCCAAGGTTTTAAAAAGTATATATAATGACTATATTTCCACAAAAAATAAAAAATATTGCACTCAAAATGTTTTTTAATCATTCTGAGTGCAACCAAATTTTCATTATAAATCCATAATTTTTTATACTTTTTCTAAATCAAAACATTTTCCAGCCTCATATCCCTCATTTAAGCAATATTTAAAATATGGGCTTCGTAGCAAATAACAATTTTCACAAACTCTTGGTTTTTTGCAATCATATTTTCGATTTTTCCAAAAGCTGTGGTATTCCTTAAAAACATCTTTTTCTTTAATATCTTCTAGACTTTCTACTAACAGATTTCCAAAATTATTCCCATCTCGTGTATGTAAACCACATGGTGCAAAATTGCCCTCATGACTAATGAAAAATAAATTTGTTCCACAATACTTATGAAGTGTAGCATATGGATAATTTGCAAAATCGCTTAAATTAATATGAATATTTTCCTGAATCAATGAGTTTTCTAGTTTATTCCTAATAATTATCCAATTCTTTTTTTTAATACTTCCTTCACATACAAGTGGTGCAAAAGTGATTTTATTTACACCTTTGTCAATATAAAAATATTTTACATATTCTTTCAAAGAATCAATTGTATCATTTTCAAATACAATTTTATGTGTAACAATAAAAATCGAATTATTTCTTTCATTTCGAACTTTTATTAAATAATCTAAGTTCTGTTCAACTTTCTTAAAGTCGCTGTATTTTCTGATGCCATTATAAATTTGTTCTCTATGATCATCAATAGATAGTGCAAACCATGTAACTCCATTTGCTATAAGTGAGTCAATACGTTCTGGAGTAAGCATTATTCCATTTGTTACTATTGCAACTTGTTCAGTATATTTTCTTGCAACATCTACTAGCCCTTCCAAATATGGATTTAACGTTGGTTCACAATCTCCTTGAAATACTACATTGCTTATATAACCATTCAATTTACTTAGCATAATATCTAATTGATCAGGCATCAAATACTGAACTTTTTCATTTCCTGCCTCTACAGTACATCTTGCTTCACACATAACACACTTTAGATTACATATATTAGTGGGTTCTACTAATACCGTTGAATTAAACATATCTCTTTTGCCTCCTCACATGTTTATTTTTTTTCTAATATCTTTTCATATAAATCATCTTCATTATAATTCGTTATAATATTTTCATAATTACTTTCAATAGCCTTTTTTATTCCATCATAAAAACTAGTTTTATATTCATAACCTGGCATATCTACTTTCAACTTATTCACAGCCTGAATCCAATCATATCGTGTATAAGTATCTAAAAAGTTTAACCGTTCTTTATCATTCTCTACAACTTTATCTGCATCAAGGTATATAATTTTGCTTTTGCTGTTAAGCAAGCTGCATTCTGTTCTATAAATTTCATTCCATGTCAAACGTTCTTCACCAGCTATATTATATATTTCTCCATAACATGAAGCATTTTCACAACCCTCTGCAAAAGCTAACCCTACATTATCTGAATGACACAATTGAAAATATCTTTTGCCATCTTCAGTCAATATAACGTCCTGTCCTCTTATCATTCTCCCAAAAACATAGAAACCATCCATTGTTAAATTATTTACCGTAAAATTATCATCAAAAACATGGCTTGGCCTAAAAATAGTTATATGGAAATATCCGCTCTTATTTGATTCAAGAAACACCTTTTCAGCTGCCAGCTTATTTTTCCCATATTCAGTATATGGATTAGTCTCTCTATCTTCTGTAATTTCCATTTTCCCTAATATAGGCGTATAAACACAGGAAGTTGAGCAAAAAATATATTGATTAACTTTTCCTTTAAATGCTTCTACAGCCATATTTGCTGCTTTGCTATCAAAACATAACATATCAATAATAACATCTGGTTTTATCTGTAAAACCTTTTTTAGATCTTCTGAATTGTAACGATTCCCTACTATTGTTTGAACTGGATACTTAGTAGATTTCATTCCTCTATTGAAATGAATTATCTCATAACCTTTTTCTAGGCACGCTTTTGTAATTCCAGTGGATAATACTCCAGTCCCCCCCAGTATAACTACCCTCATCAATATACCTCCTCTCTCTATTTAACTATTTTATAATAACTATCTACATCTTCTAGCTGTTTTAATACTGATTGCGCTAAATTCTCAGTTGTATCACTAATTAATACATTAGGCTCAAGTAAGTCTGCCAAAACATGATACATATTTGTTACCTCTTTGAGAGGTGGCATAATAAATGATTTTTTATAAATTTCATAACTCTTAACTGTTAATTCATCAAATTCACCTTCATTGAAATCAAAATTCTTGGAAGCTGGCATACGATATAGTTCTTTAATAATCATTGTTTGAATTTCGTAAGATAAAACTTTTGTACAAAAAGTTTCTACTTTTTTATATAATTCTGGTTCTAATTCTTTCGATAAGAACAGATAACTTGCATTAGCAGTTGTGCGACATTCTCTCTCAAGACAAGGAATTTCACATACCCCTAATTTATGTTCTAATGCTTCATCAAATTCACGAATATTCCAATCTCCACCTATGCAAAAAGCTGCTTTACCATTCATAAAGCATGGCATACTTTGCTCTTGCTCCCACTTTATAGGTAAAATTTTCTTATCGTAAATTAATTTTTTTAAATATTCAATAGTTTTGCATAAACTATCAAATGGTATTGGATCTTTTGCATCTGTGGACCATAAATCTGCTCCGAAACCATATAATATTGGCAAAATGAAATAACAAGCTCCTGTAGGAAAAACAAAACCATAATCAAGATTGTATTTACTTTTCACTTTTTGTGACATCTCAATTAATCCATTAAAAGTTTTTGGTTCTTCAGTAACATAATTTTTATTATAAAATAAAAGTTGATGATTCCCGCCAGCTAACGGTATACCAGTCCGTTTCCCATTAATAATTGACCCATCAGCCAATTCAACTCTAACATTGTTATAAATACTTTTTAATACTGTGTCATCAATGTTCATAAACTCTTTGCCTGTCCACTTATTGAAATAATCATTTGCACCTATTGTTGCCATTTTCTTTCTTAAATCTTTCTGTTTCCATGCATTAGGAAAATCATCTAAATACAATGATTTCATAACATCACTATAGTTAAAATGCATGAGCTCATTAACTTTCCACTTTTCTGGCAAACGCTCCAATGTAGAATTCAGTAAATAAACTTCTATTTTATCCATAATATTCAATCCCCCCATACTTATTAATCAACTTTATTTTTTATCATCACCTTCTAATGAAGTTGCTTATTATATTTATTACACATCTAAAAATCTTTTTATCTTACTGGCCAATTAAATTTATTAATTCCTTTTCACTTAAAAAACCACTTGCTGCTCCTTTTTCTCCTATTTTATAAGAAGCGAAATATATTGCCTTTTTTAAGGAATCATATGGATCTTTATCTTTACAATAAAAATATATAAATGAAGAAAATAATGCATCTCCTGCACCTATTGTACTCACAATTTTTCTTGTATTTACAGCTGGCATGTAGGTGACTTTAGCGTCTGCCTTAACATATAACAATGTTCCTTGACTTCCCATGCCAATTACAATAATTTCATTTTCATATTTCTCTGCAATTTCTTTAATAAATTCTTCCTCTTTTCCAAGTATATTTTCATTACTTAAAAATAAAATATCTGCATAAGCCATATAATCTTTATTGTACTCATCTTCAATATTACTAATCACATGAACGTCAGATGCAATTAACTTTCCTAACCTCTTCGCTTTTTCTAATAGATCTCTTGAAAAGTTAATATTGCATGCCACTACTAAATCTACTTCATCCAACATGTTCTCTTCATCATTAAAAGGATAAGATTTATCTTGTATATCTTTTAAATCCAAATAAATTTTTCTTGTACCAGCATCATCATAAAGCACTACTGATTGTGGAATTTGTGATAATGTAGCCTTTACAAAACTACTACCAATACCTTCTTTTTTTAGTTCACCCTTTATTACCCCTTCATACATATCTCTACCTATCAAAGAAAGCAATTGCGTTTCAGCTCCAAGAGTTTTTAATGCTTTTGCCACATTATATCCAACCCCCGATACTGTACTTTCTAATCCAAAAAACTTATAATCAATTGGAGTATACTCTATTGGAAATTGATTAATTCCAATAGTCGTTTCAATGTTAATTAATCCTGCAACTAATATATTTTTCATCCTATCTTTCTACGATAACCTTTATCGTAATCCTCCTTAATAAATATTTGATAATAATGCACTAATTCAATCTCTTTTTCTTTTCTATATATTTAAAGCTTCTAATAATACAAACCCATATGTTTTCATCTCTACTACTAATCTATTATTTCTGACATAAAGCGAAAAAAGTTTATCACAATTTATAGTTTTCACTCTATTAAATTTCAGCTCCTCTACTGATGTACAAACTTTACAATCAAAATTATAATTTCTTTTTATATTTTCATGATCCATTTTCAACACATCTTCCATACCACCACCTTTTGGAAAATCAAATTCAAATTCTATCCTATCTTTTTCTCCTTTATCTTTTTGTTTCCTTATTAAATCCGAATCACAAGGTATCCCATCTTGTAATACAACTGGAATCACTGCTATAAACCTTTTTCTTTTCTTTTTATTATAAATTTGCCAACCAACATGCTTATTAGAAATATAATATTCTGTCATAGAACTTTCTTTTAACACTTCTTTTAGATCTGCATAAATATCTTCTATATCATGATAAGCATTATAAACAACTTTATTACTCCCCCATACCAAACTTTCTGCTTTATTATTGGCACTATGTATGCCATATGATAAATCTTGATTTCCAATAACCTCATATTTGGGCCTTCTATATAATCCAACATTCCCAAACCGACTAATAAATAACCTTGCAATTATACCTATTTTTCCTTCTCTATGCGCAATCTCTTTCCCTAAAAATAGTGGATGAGCCATATCATGTGTATCAATAGCAAAAGTTGCTCTGCATATGTCTCCTTGAATCTTCTCTTGCTTAATTAAATTTTCAAATATTTCATTTAAGTGCCAACGGTCAATGCTAAGTCCTACTTCACTACCTGTAATTAAATTGAAACCTACAGTTTCAAATATTTTAGCATCATATCCTAGATGATCTGCTTGTAACCCCAGCCCTGGATATTCTTTTCTCAAATTAGTAATAACTTCTTTTATTTCAGCAGGAGTAAACATCTCACTTAGCGGGATTTCCTCTCCTTTTACTTTGATAATATTATCAAAAATGTGATCGATATAATCCATTCTAATGAAGTCAAAATTATATCTTTCTACTACTTCTGTCAGGTATTGGTTGAAAAATAATATTACTTCTTCGTTTCTTTGTACTTCATCCTTTTTCGTGTCACCACTAATTTGCGCAGGCAATTGATTCCCATACATTCCTTTATGAATATATAAGCTCGAATGTAACCAAATAGCATGTTGTCCTTGGTCATCTCCATTAATATCAAGATAACTCCAAATAGGCATATGTATATTTTCTGCATATTTCTTAAAATCAGGTACACCAACCCCATTCCAAGTATGTGGTGGTACAGTAAAATAGCCTTCATTTTGGAGTTCTTTATTAATTTTTTGTGTAGCTTCTTTACATAATTCCAAGTTGCTATCTACTTCATCTAATCTTTTAACACTATATTTATCTTTAATTTCATTTACAATTTTCGAAATATCTTCTTTAAATACTTTCTGACATTTATCTTCATATTGTGAATCTATGGTCATATTATCATACAAATCATTTTTACTCTTATTAAGCCGTACCCATCTAAATAACTCTGGTCTATCTAGACGTAACTTTGAATTCCAACTTGTATGAGGAGTAACATCAAAACCAACTGATTTATTTAATATATGGATACAATCTATTAAAAATTTCATTTGTTCAATTGGCTCTACATTTTCTCTTAAATAATATAAATTTACTATTTCTTCATTTATACGATAAAATGAATCCTGACAATAAACAATCCCATGGCTACATTCAAAAAATGGTGCTAAATGTATTCCATTTACACGTAATGAAGGTATTACCTTTACTGCATCAATAATATTTCCTGTTTCTGCAACATCTTTTCCAAGAGCTCTAATATTTACAAAACAAAAATCAGATTCCATCATCCATTTTATGTTTTTTCTCATTTTAGCTATATGAAATAATTCTCTATTTTCTAACTTCAGCTTATTGTACATAGAAACATAAAACAGAATTATAACAATATCCGGCAAGTCTAACATTTCAGTTAAGATCTTGCTACGAATACAATCTCTGCTTTGATATTCCTGCACAAATGCCTCAACTATTTTGAGATAATCATCCATTGATCTCTCTGTACATTCAGTTTTTTTTGCTGCAGCATAAACAACTTTTCTCCAATATATAGGCAACGTACTTATGGAATAATTCCTATCTAATAGATCATCTATAATAATCATATTTTCCCTCCATCACGATTTCCGTAAATCATTTTCACGATTTCCTCTAGCTGAGGCTCCATAACTGTAAAATCTTTTACAGTGTTATGAGAACCTACATGGTGAATTAAATCTAATAAGTTAACATGATCTTTATCAAAACTGATCTTTACTTTACCATTGTCATCTTTTGATATAGTTATATATTTCTTGTCCATATCCAATTCAAATTCGGTATCGTTATCAACAGTGCCATCTAAATCAACATATACAGTTCTAGTTTTTCCATACTTCTTCTTTAATTCATCAATGTTTCCATCAAATATTTTTTTCCCTTTATCAATGACAATAATTTTATTACAAATTTTTTCGATATCATCTAAATCGTGAGTAGTTAACAAAACAGTTGTATTAGTTTCCCTATTAATCTGCTTTATTGCTTGTCTAATTTTTTCTTTCACAAAAATATCAAGACCAATAGTAGGTTCATCTAAAAATAATACTTCTGGATTGTGTAATATAGCTGCAGCGAGATCAGCTCTCATTTTTTGTCCTAAACTTAAATTTCTTACAGGTGTTAAATAAAATTCATTAAGATCTAGTACTTCCTTTAAATATTCTAGTCTCTTCCAAAACTCTTTTTCAGGCGTTTCATAAATCTTTTTTAACACTGAAAAAGACTCCGAAACCGGGAGATCCCACCATAGTTGCGACCTATTTCCAAATACAACCCCAATATTTTTCGTATATGTTTTTCTTTCATTATATGGAATTATTCCATTTACCTTACATTCACCTGATGTAGGAACTAGAAGTCCAGATAACATTTTAATCGTTGTAGATTTTCCTGCTCCATTTAAGCCAATATATCCAAGAATTTCTCCTTTCTCTACATAAAAACTAAGATTATCAACAGCCTTTTTTATTGTATATTCTCTTGAAAAAAATGACTTAAATGTACCACCTAATCCTTCATATTTCTTATTTATCTTAAATTCTTTTGATAAATTATTTACTTCTATCATAATATCCCCCCTTTATACATCAATTTTAATTAAGTCCCTGTAGGCTCAAAATGCTTCAACCCTATATACCAAACCTTGATAGATACGAATAATAGAACAATTGCCATAAAGACAGAATATAAAACAATATGATTTACATTCATCCAACTTACCCCAAATAAACATCTAATATTCTCAATTTTTTTTAGACAGTATATACTAGGAAAGTATGCTGCAATTGGAAAGGGTAAAACAAATAATAATATATTTTTTATTAATTTATTTTTATACAACTCAATAGGATACTTTGCTGTATTCCCGATTTCAACCCCTGCAGTCATAAACTCCCCACAACAAGTTGTCCAAAATGCAGGAGTAGAACACAATAGTTTAATACTAAAGTATACTGCCAATCCGCAAAGCACCAACAGGAATAACACCAAGAACTCTAACACTCCAATTGATATCATAAGCTTTCTCAAAGAATATATGATTATTAGTATTCCGATTACTGATTCACTTAAGCCACTAACTTCAATACGTTCCATTACTATGTAAAAAATTGGATTTATCGGACGAAGTAGAATAGTCATGAACCGACCATCCCTAATCTTATTCCATGCAAAACTCCAAATATTATCATTATAAAAATGATCTATTCCTCTAACTAATGTATAAAATCCATACATTAAAAATATTTCGTAAATAGAAAATCCAACCAATGAATCTAACTGTGTAAAAACCATAACTGTTAGTAAAAAAGTATTTATTTGACCAAGTATTACTGATAGAAGTCCAATTATGAAATCAGTTTTGTACTCCATAATGGTTTTCAATTGTAATATAAGGAATTGGAGATATAACTTTATATATTTCATTCTTTTATTAACCCCCTAGTATAGTTATTTTCTTCTGAGCAGCCTTCCACATAATATTCACAATAATACTAAGTATAAATATCCAAAATACTTGTAACATAATATGAAAAAAAATACTTTTTGGTCCTGAAATAATACCCGAAAGAATTGACATTGGCGTATAATACATACTTTGAAAAGGCAAACAATAAGCCATTATTCCTAGCACTTGAAAAAAACTTATAAAACCTTTTGTATGTAAAAAAGTCAATGTAGAATTTAATATACTTGAACCTTTTCCAAGCTCTATATAAAAATTTATAGCAACTAACTGTCCTGAAAACAATCCTGTTAATGCATTTGTTAAAAATTGAATTCCCCAATAATTTGTTGTCCAAAAAGTTAGCATTCCCATAATGTATGAAAATAGAAACACAATAAAAAAGGCTAATATCATTGACATCAAAAACAAACATATTCTCTCAAAGTTAAAATTAATATTTCCAGCTAATAAAATAGCAATAATAAATAAGGGTATAAGCCCTATAACTTCTCCAATCTTTGAACCAATATGCCGAAATAATACCATGATTTTATAATTAATTGGTTTTAATAAATTCATTGATATATTTCCTGATTTAATATCTTCTGCAATATTCATATTTTCCATGCAAGAGGTTAAATTATAGAATACAACACCAAAAGTTATATATAATAAATAACTTTCTTTATCAATTCCCATAAATTCTCCATTTACTTCTTTATAAATTGATTGCCAAAGAAAATACTGTATTAACATATTGAATAATGTTGACATCGACCACATTAATGCTTTGAAACGATATGCATATTTCTCTTTTATTGCATTGGTTGTGAATGCACTATATTTAGATACAGTGTTTAACATTATATTACCCTCCAATTTATCAATTCATTTTTCTATCGAGTTCTAATTGTCGAGTTTTAACTTTATTCTAATAACTTTCAAACTCAAATTTCTGCCTCACTTTCCCTAGTTTCATAGTCCGTTCCAATATGGAACAAATCGTCTATTTCTTTACCATATTTCTCTCTTAATTTCAAAAGATAAATATCATTATGAATGTGTTCTGACATTATTTTTATCATAAGAGGGTTATTTGTAACTGTTCCAATCCATTTTTCTTGATTTTTGCTTGCATCAGCTACAAGAACTATTGTCTGATCCACTACCACCATTAATCTAGATGGAACATGCCCCTCCCTCATTTTCCTCATATGACTATAAAATTCAACTTTTTTTATAGTCATACCTATATCATAGAATGAGAAGGTAACAACACGTATTCCTCTATCCGTAAGCTTTCTAATATCCTCAGTTAGATATTCAAGGTCAAAATCTGAATTTAAATAAACTTCTCTTTGTGCATTAGCAATTATATCTTTCGCCTTATATAAAATGGCTTCAAATCCACTTATATTGGCAAAATGTTCTTCATATCTTGTTTCTTTAAATTCATTCAGTCCTTCTGAAACTTTTTTCGCATTGGAATCAAATTCATATTGGACTTTTTTAATTAGTACTTCTGGCTTCTCTGCTATATATAAAGCTGTACTATTAGGTATAACTTCAACCATACCCTTCATAACCATATGCTCTAATGCATTGTAAATTGATGGCCTTGAAATATTTATTTTCTTTGCTATCTGATATGCAGACCTATTCCCACCTTCAAGTAATGCAAGATATATTTGCGATTCAAGCTTAGAAAAACCTATTTTCTCTAAATTAGTTACCAAATTATCTATTTCCATTATCGTTCTTCTCCTAGTTGTTTATTTTATACAACTATTGTATTACTATCCATATTATATTTCAAGCTTTTTCATAAAATGTATTTTTTTTCAAAACAATAAAACCTTTAATCCTATATATTGATTAAATATACTCTCAATAAAAAATACCACTAGAATAATCTTCTCAGATATTTCTAGTGGTATTGTTATTTTATCTACATCTATTACAAATTTTCTCTTGCCAGTATCCAAAAGCTATTCTACCTTCAGCTGCTTCTTGTGTTTCTGGAGTTGATAAAAATACTAAGAAGTTACCTCCTTCTCCAATAATTATCTTTCCATTTTCACTTTCTACTAATGTTGTTTCTGGTAGAGCTCTCCTAACAAAAGCTTTTATTCCTCCAGTAGGATTTCCAACAACATCAGATGCATACTCTAACTTTATCTTTGATTTTGGTGTTGGTTTAATAACTAAGTTTGTAGGAGTTACAGGCGCCTCTTTAACATCAGACACTGGCGGAGTTGCATTAAACCAAAACTGTGCACGAAAAGCTGAATTTGAAACAGCTGTTACAGTCCACACATTTACATGCAAAAGAACTCCTGATCCAATTGGATTATATAATCTAGCCCAAGCACTTGTATTTTCCCCAAAAGTTAAATTATCAGCATATCCAATAAAGTATTTACCAAGTATAGATTCATATAGCTCAATAGGAGTGCTAACATTTTCTAAAAGTGGCTCATATATATTGGAAAAAATTATATTGCTCATCAAAAATCCCCCTCTATATTATGATATTTTTATCATTAACATATGGTGATAATATATTTTTGAAAATAGATAAGACTAAGAAGGACACCTCTTAGTCTACTATAGTTATATGATATATTTTATTTCTTTATTAATAAATAACTCTTCTATCTCTCTTTTAAAGAATTGTTTTATTTCGCCTAAACTTTCTTCTCCATATATATATTTCCCATATCCAAATTGCCCAAATTTAAATTTGCGTTCTTCATCATTCATGGGCAAACTGCTCTCTGGAAATACTTCAAGTATTCGTTTTTTAGCTATTGTAGTATATCTATGAGATATAACTTCAAAAGTCACTGGATAGTCTAAATCACTTGGAAGTTTCTCCTTTAATTTTAACAATAATCTATGATACTCTTCTTTCCAGTTAGGATAAATAAATACTGGTGCAATTAAATATCCCATTGGATATCCTGCCTTAGCTGCCTTTATGCTTGCTTCTATTCTCTTATCCCGAGAAGCAGTAAAATTCTCATATTCATCTATAACATAAGAAGTATTAATACTAAATCTTATTTCTGTATGTCCATTATGTTCTAACTTAAGTAGTGAATCTACATCATTATATTTTGTTACAAATCTAAATCTAGAATTTTCATTTTTACCAAAGAACAAAATAGCTTTTTCTAACGAATGAGTGAATACTTCAACTGGTATAGGGTCAGATGTAGCTGCCCCTTCAAATATAGTTATTTCCGGCAATCTCTCATTTATATATTTTTCAGCCTGATTTAATATATCATCTATATTAACATGAACCTTTACATAAGGTTTATCTCCTAATTGTGTATTTAAATAACAATATTCGCATTGACCCATACAACCTGATACTAGTGGCAACTGATAATGAGCTGATGGCTTACATGATTGAAATTTTAAACTCTTCTTTGTACCAACAACTAAAGTCTTTTTACCTTCTCTATATTGAGAGAATAAATCATCTCCTGGAATATTCTCTTTTAGTCTATTTGTACTTAAATTTATAATTTCAACATTTGGCTTATCTTTAAATTTTTCAAAAATTTCCTTAGATATTTGATAATCTAATGATCCTTTTTCAAAAATAATTCTCTTAGGTTTAAACATAATTTCTCCTTTTTATCCTTTTAGTTTTTCCTATAGAATTATTATTTACTAAAGCTTATACAATATATACTAGACTCTAGTTATTGATTAAATGCTTTATAAAAATTCCCTTCTTTATTTATAATATTTTCAATTTCATTGAATGGTATTTTGAAGGTCACAACTCCTGCTGCATATGGACCTATTTCATATGGTGGAAAATATATATACAAATTATTTTCATCAATATAAAAACCTTCATCTATTTTTATACCTTTAAAAGCGTCTTTAAAAACATAATCATACTGTTTATCTGTTTTTATCATATTGTCAATAATCTTATTTATTTCCTGAATCCAATCTACTCCCCCTTCAAATAAATCTCCTAGACTGTAAAACTGTCCTGTAACTAAATCTATACTAGGAGTCTTCTTATTTGGCATTCCATGAGCTGCATAAAAGAAATAGTAATATCCTGAAATATCAATAACTAGTAAGTCCTTCTTAAAAAAATTCACTGAAAAATCTCCATAATAGTTGTACTTTAAAACATCATCTGGTTCAATATCTACATTATCTGTGGTACCTTCACCATCAATAGGCTTAAAATATGACATTTTCTTTAACTTTATATTTATTTCTTTTTCTACTTTTTTATTGGATACTTCATTAACTTGTGGATAATATATTAAGTAATTTATATTGGGCTTATCTTTAATTCTTGTTACTGAATACTTATCACTAAGTTCTATAGTCTCATTAGGCTTATAAATAATTTCTCCATTTTTACTTAAATAGTATGGTAAATAATCTATATCAGCTAGTACTATGTTATCTTTTATCTTCAATTCTCCACTACCTTCAACCCTAGGCAAATTTTTAACTATACTGCCACTATCATCTATAAAAAATGTAAACAAACTATCAGATGCATAAGCTAATCCATTTTCATAATTCCCTACCGCTAAATACTTAAAACTTGTCAATGTGTTACCAGTAACCTCTCCTATAGCGTAAATACTAGAACCAATATTAATTTCATCACCTAAAGGCATACCTAGTGCAACTTTACCTTCTTTTAAATACTTTATTTCACTATACACGGGGGTAAACACATACTTTCCACTTAAATCAATTGCTCCATATTTGAAATTATATACTTCTTCAGTACTTACTACTGCAATTCCGCCTTCAAAACCTGTAGCTAACTTATAAACTGGCTTAATAACCACATTACCCGCCTTATCTAAATACCCATAAGGTCCACCAAAAGATTTAGAAAAAACCATTAGTCCATCACCATACTGGCTAACATATTCATAATTATAGGTGTTGATAATTTTCCCAGCACTATCTATTAATGCATACTCACCATTCTTAACTCTAACTAAGGCTACTCCACCCTTAAACTCATCTGCCATTAAATACTTATTAGGTACTACCTCATTCCCATCTCTATCAATATAACCATAATAAGATTCATCTTTCTCAGTTACACTTACAACTGCTCTTCCCTCATTAAAATTCCCAATATAATTATAATTTTTCTTAGTAATTCTATTTCCTCTTTCATCCATAACGCCTACATTGCTATCTAACACATATACAGCACGACCTTCCTTAAAAAGACTAATACTCTCATAAATAGGTTTAATTACATATTCCCCATTAGAATCTATTACTCCTGTTAAATCATTTTCCCGAACTATTGCTATACCTAACTCATTAAAATCACTTGCCTCTTCATATTTAGGCTCTATAATAAACGTCCCATTTTCATCAATATAACCATAAACTTTTCCTGATATAATATTTTTTAAAGCTGGATATAGCCTAATTAAACCTACTCTACTTGCATCCATAATCCCATTACTTTCATCTCCTAAATTCATAGAATACCCCTATTTTATTTATGATTATTATAATATTATAGTTCTTTGATTATTGTTAATAGTGTTTTTAGCATATGTAAAAAACCGCTAATTTTTATAGCAGTTTTTTATATATACTATTCTAGCTTAAATGGTATATAAATATTTCTATTTATATACATTCTTTAATTGATTCTTCTAGTACATCCATTCCATACTTAACTTGTTCTTCAGTCATAACTAATGGTGGTAAAAATCTAATTACATTACCAAACAGCCCTGCATTTAAAAATATAACTCCATTCTTATAACATCTTTTAATTACTGCTTTCACAATATCTGCTGCTGGTTCTTTTGTTGTTCTGTCTTTTACAAATTCTATTCCAATCATAGAACCAAGACCTCTAACTTCACCTATAACGTCAAACTTTTCTTTCATACTATTAAGTCTGCCAGCAATATATTCTCCAAGTTTAAGTGATTTTTCACATAAGTTTTCTTTTTCAATTTTTTCAATTACCTTAAGTGCAGCAACACACCCAATTGGACTTCCACAGTATGTACCGCCAATTCCTCCAACACATGCAGAATCAATTATTTCTTTTTTAGCAACTACTGCACTTAGCGGAACCCCTGCTGCTATTGACTTTGATAATGTAACAACATCTGGCTCTATGCCATAATATTCATAGGCAAACATCTTACCAGTTCTAGCAAAGCCAGCTTGTACTTCATCTACTATAAATACTATATTATTTTCATTACAAATCTTTTGCAATTCTTGCATATACTTAGTTGTTGGAACTACAAATCCACCTTCTCCTTGTAATGGCTCAACTATTAAGCAAGCTATCATATCTGGTGAAATTGTTGTTTTTAACATAGTTCTCAATTTTTTAATACATTCCTCTGCATATTCTTCAGAAGAGACTCCAAGAGGTGCTCTATATGCATATGGATAATCAAACTTATAAGTTTCTGGTGCAAATGGCCCAAATCCATTCTTATAAGGTTTATATTTACTTGTAATTGACATAGTCATATTTGTACGTCCATGGAAAGAACCCGTTGCTGAAAGGATACCTGTCTTTTTAGTATAAGTTCTTGCTATCTTTATTGCATTCTCTAAAGCTTCTGCTCCACTATTGGCAAACATAACTTTCTTTTCAAAATCTCCAGTTGTTATCTCTGTTAGCTTCTTAGCTAAAGTTCCATAAGATTCATATGTTACTATGTTATATCCTGGATGAATATATTTCTCTGTTTGATCTTTTATTGCTTTTACTATTTCTTCATCACAGTGTCCTACATTTTGAACTCCAATTGCTGCTGCAAAATCTAAAAATACATTTCCATCAACATCTTTTATTAATGCACCCTTTGCTTCTGCAATAGCAATTTCAGTTGATACAGACACCCCACTAGCCACATATTTTTTTCTTTCTTCGAAAATTGCCTTTGACTTTGGTCCTGGTATTGAAGTTACCAATTTTACATTTGTTTCTTCTATCATTATTTAAGCCTCCTATCAATTAAAATTCATAAAAATAGAGTCCTCATGCTTATTTACATGAATGACTCCATCGTCTAGAATTTCTTTACTTCTTAACATGCTTTTATAATAATACTTTCTATTTTTCTTTTCTATGTACAAACATCATAATATTTTTGTCCCCTTTGACCAAAGTACATATTAAAGCCTTATTTATGCAAATTCATGAGGGCCTATCCCATTTGGAGCTAATATTTTTTCCGTATTATTTAAAGCATGTTGGATCCTATTGTAATCTGAATCTGGTATATTGAATTTTCCTCTATCATTCAACGCTTCACTTACAGGTATCACCCTATGAATAAGCAACCCATCACTTTTGGGCTCTCTGTATACCCATGTTGGAATTACATTATACTCTTTCAATCTTACGTCCCCATCACTTACACATAGTGTAAATTTTATTATAGTTCCATCCTCCATATCAGAATTAACATTTTCATCCTGTGTAACTCTTTCATCAGCACATTGATTGGATATAAAATTGCCTTGTGAATATACTACAAAAGTCTTTTTACCTTTACTATTAGTAATAATGCTGTATGGCTCTATTACATGTGGATGGCTTCCTAAAATAATGTCTACCCCCAACTCGCTTAACTTTTTCGCCATACTTTCTTGAGTAGTATTTTCCCTTATTGAATACTCATCTCCCCAGTGGAGATCTACTATTATAAAGCTCACACCATCCTTTTTCATTTCTTCAATATTTGAAGCGATGCTACTATAAAATGCGTCTAACTCATCATAATTAAAAGTGTTTATAAGTCCATAAATCTGTTTTGGTATAGTAATACTATTTATAGTTCTTTGCCCATTTTCTTTCTCAGTTTCATAGGTATATGCTATTACTCCAAATTTTTGTCCACTAACCTCTTTCACTAAATATCCTTTTTCATTAGTATTGCTCCTTACCCCTATCATATCTATATTATTATTTTTTGTAACACTTAAAGTACGTAAAAAACCATTAGCACCATCATCTAAAATATGATTATCTGCATAGTTAATTACATTAACTCCCACATTTTTAAGACTAGACAAAACTTCATCAGGACTATTAAATGTTGGATATCCTGAAAAATCATCACCACCAAGTGTAGTTTCTAGAGTACCTATAGTTATATCTGAACCAGAAATCGTATCTTTTATATAATCAAAGCTTGGATTAAAATCATATCCATCCCTTGTTTTAGCACCTAATAATTGTTTCTCATGAAAAAGTATATTCCCTAAAGATGTTATTTTTATAGTTTCCTTAACTTCAACTTTATTTTCTGTCTCATCTACATTGCTCTCCTGAGCAGATTTAAATTCAGCAACATCCTTTTTCCCAACATTCACAAATAATAAAACGCTAGCAATACCTACCAAAACAAGAATAGTTACTATCTTTACACTTTTAACTTTATCCATTTCTATGTTCCCCCATAAATTCAATTTCTCTTTAATAATCCAAATTAAAATCTAATCATTTTGATTATATATCCATTTCTTTATTTATTTAAATACTATGCAAGTGTATAATAAAGTTGAACTTTTTATCTTCGTAATTTTAGTTAGAACATTATTGAATTTTCTAATTGAACAAATAAAAAAGCCCATCACATTTTATGATAAGCTAGTTTCTATATATATTATTTTTTTAAAATTTTATTTATATATAATGCAATTTTCACCTTCATACAATCATCAAAGTTGTGTAAATCACAATTTAAAAGTTCTTCTATTTTTTTTATTTTATATTTAAGTGTATTCCTATGTAAAAATAATTTTTCTGCTGTAATTGTAATATTACAATTCTCATTTAAATAAGTCTCTAATATTTGTAGTAAATTATCATCACCATTACTAATTGGCCCTAAAGTATTAATAAAGTAATTTTCTAATATACTAATATTCTTAATGCTGAAAAGTAGCCCATAAATTCCTATATCTTTATACTCTGTAATGGTCCCATCTAGCCCTTTACACTTCGCACAATTAATAGCAAGTTCTGCTTCACTTAATGATTGTTTCATCATTTTTAAATCTTTATAGGAATTTCCTATTCCTACACTTACCGAAAGTCCATCCATACGCTTTTTTAATACATCTTGTATCTCATTTATTGATTTTAACAATCTACTCATACAATTTTTTTCTGCTCTATTAAAAATGATAACAGAATCATCTTTATCAATAATAGGAACTTTTAATGCATGTTTCTCTAATATATCTTGCACTATTTTTCTAAATGTTATTTTTATCTTAGATATACTTACCTCATCATCTAAATTTTTCAATTTTAAAAACCTCTCAAACCCATCGATATCTATGACACATATAAAACATTCTCCAGATAAATTATATCCAAAATACGCTGCTTTCTCTATAGCATTCCCCTCTAATTCCCTATCTCCAAAAAGAATATTGCTTAAAAAATGAGTAAGAGAATTCTCTTCAATACGTGATAGCACAATAGCATTACTTAACTCTCTAGATACTTCAACAAGCTTTACTTCCCAAGGTAATGTAAATAATGGTAGCTCAAGACTATCTGCAAGCTTAATTACTTCTTCTGATACATTCTTTATATATGGTCCTATATTTATAATTAGTCCTGCTCCATTTTTTTCACTGATACCCTTAATAAGATTCAATAGTATTTCTACATTATCTTTAATTCCAACACCAGTAATAATTATAATTTCTCCACCTTGTAGCCACTTGATACCATCTAATGGGTTCTCAAAACATTCAGCTACATATATCCACTCTATGCTCTTTTCTAATCCTGTCTCACCTGCAACAAGATTAATTTTTTTTAATGAATCTAATTTAAATATATCTCTCACCGAAATTGACATAGCATCCATCCTTATTTATGAAAATCTATTTTATTAATTATATTTTTACCATATATTTTCTCATAAATAAAGAGAGATTTATTCTAAATATAAATTAACTAAATTTTTGCATCCTCTTTTCAACTAATTTAATTACTTGTGCAAGTGGTAAACTTAATATTAAATAAAACACTGCTAAAAGTGTATATGACTCAATTGTTAGGAAAGATTGTGATGCATAACTTTGTGTCCGTAATAACAATTCACTAACTGAAACATATGCCAAAAGTGAAGTATCCTTTAACATCATTACAAGGTAATTCCCAAAAACAGGTACAACATTGCGTAATGCTTGAGGTATTATAATTCTTGATAAAACTTGTTTATTTGTTAATCCAAGTGCTAGTGCTGCTTCTGTTTGTCCACTATCTATTGACACTATTGAAGAACGTATAACTTCTGAAATGTAACATCCATAATTTATTCCAAGGCCCAGCGTACCTGCAACTAAGGAACTAATCTTAAGTTGATACCCTGGACTCCAAATTTGAATAATTATTGATATTAAAAGAGGAACTACATAATACATATATACTAGTTGAACTAATAATGGAGTTCCCCTGATAAATTCCAAAAAAACTACTAAAACTCCTCTTAATATTTTAACTTTGCTGATACGACCAATTGCTATTAAAAGTCCTAATACAATTGCTAATAAAAATCCAAATACTGTTGCCTCTAATACAATCCATAACCCTTGAATTAATGAAGGTAACAAATATTGAATTGCTGTTTTAAAATCTAAATTAGATAAAATCTCCATATTGTCTGTCTCCTTTTTAATGTTTATTTGTCCGAAGTATGTCCCTCTTCAGCTGAAACAAAATAATCCTCATTCATCCCATATTTTTTTAGTATATTTAGAATTGTTCCATCATTTTTCATCTCATCAATTTTTCCATTTACTGCATCTGCCAATTCTCTATCATCTTTTCTAACAGCTGCTGCTACCATGCCTGAGGCTTCAACCTTATATGGTGATAGCATTTTAAGGTTAAGACTACTGTCTTGAGATAATGTATAACCTGCTACCATACCATCTGTTATACATGCATCTATCTTTCCCGTATTGGCAGCTAGCATTAATTCTGATTGACTTCCAAATACCTTAACTTCTTTTATTGCCCCATCATTTTCCCATTTTTGAGCTATTTCTAAAAATGCAGTCCCCTTTTGTCCTCCTAATGATGCATTTTTCAAATCCTCTTTTTTTGTAATATTTGAACTTTTAGGTATAACAATTGCTTCCCCTTCCTTGTACCATATATTTGTGAATAGTGCTTTTTTCTTGCGCTCGTCTTTAATGTACATTCCATCAGTTACCATATCAACACTGTTGTTATTTAACTCTACTAATAAGTTTTCAAAAGGAACTTGCTTCATTTCAACCTTTTCTATACCAAGTCTCTTTGCTACTTCTTTTATAATTTCTGCATCAATTCCAGTAAATTCATTTGTCTTAGAATCAACAAAAGCAAATGGAGCATCATTTGATGAAGCAACTGTTAACACACCCTTTTCCTTTATTGTCTCTAATGTACCTTTTCCTTTGCTTCCCGTCGTTGACGTGGAAGAACCACATCCAGCCATTAATCCAACACAATTTACAACAATAACAATAAATAATAATAGTCTTCTATATATTTTTTTCATAATTTAATTTTCTCCTTTTCACAATTATTTTTACATAACTTCACTTTAGTACAGCAATTAATTTAGTACCCTTGATAAAAACTCCTTTGTTCTTCCATTTTGGGGATTGGTAAAAATATCTTCTGGCCTTCCCTCTTCAACTATGTATCCTTTATCCATAAATATAACTCGATCTGATACATCTCTAGCAAAACCCATCTCATGAGTAACAACTACCATAGTCATTCCATCCTTTGCTAGTTGCTTCATAACGTCTAGTACATCTCCAACAAGTTCTGGATCCAAAGCAGAAGTTGGCTCATCAAATAAAAGCATTCTAGGTTCCATCGCTAATGCTCTTGCTATAGCAACTCTCTGTTGCTGCCCACCAGATAAAGTTCTTGGATAAACAGCTGCCTTATCTTTTAGCCCTACTTTATCAAGTAGTTCAAGCGCTATCTCCTTTGCTTCTTTTTTATTCTTCTTTTTTGTAAGTACCGGTGCAAGCATGACATTTTCTAACACTGTATATAAAGGAAATAGATTATACTTTTGAAATACCATCCCTACTTCTTCTCTAAGCCATCTACTATCCACCGTCTTATCAAGAATATTGGTGCCACTATAATACATCTTTCCACCTGTGGGGATTTCAAATAAATTTAGACACCTCAAAAAAGTACTTTTGCCTGAACCTGAAGGTCCAATAATACATACAACTTCCCCTTCTTGAACATCTAAACTTATATTCTTTAAAACTTCTAAATCCCCAAATTTTTTAGATAACTCATATACCTTATACATCCTATTAGCCCCCCATTTTTTTAATACAAAAAGACGCACTGTTTTTATTTCAGTGCGCCTTTGCATCCAATTTTAAATTATTCTATTGATTTATATTATCATAATATTCTCATAAATCCTATACCCATTAAGAACATTTTTTTTGTGCATCATGCATATTTTATAATCTTAAAACTCAGATAACTATAATGCTCTATAATAAATTTCCTTAACTTCTTCAAAATTAAATTTTCTTGGATGATTTATAATACTTGGCCTTGAGACTTTCATACAATTTTCTGCCATCCATTCAACATCCTTTTCTTTAACTCCAAGTTCACCTAAAGTTACCTTCAAATCAATCTTT
This sequence comes from Clostridium sp. HBUAS56017, assembly GCF_007115085.1. Lineage (NCBI taxonomy): Bacteria > Bacillati > Bacillota > Clostridia > Eubacteriales > Clostridiaceae > Clostridium > Clostridium sp. HBUAS56017. The sequence continues at coordinate 118,118 of NZ_SULK01000005.1, forward strand.
TTAAGAAATTCAATTATAGCTTCTGAACAATCTTCAGCGCCACTACCTCCAAGTATTTTTGATATATCCTTATATTTCTCACTAGAAAACCTCCATGAATCTTCTACTATTATAGGAGTTAGTGCTGCGAGTCCTTTTCCATGAACAATATCATATAATCCACTTGCAGGGTGCTCCATACCATGAGGTGCTGTTACTCCTGCTACTCCTATCACCATTCCTCCAAGGGTACTAGCAAGACTTACTTTTTCCCATGATTCTAAATTCTCTGGATTATTATATATTTTAGGTAAATGTTCAGCCAATAACTTTATTCCATAAAGTGCTTGCATATCGCTTAATGGCTGTCCTATTTTAGAAACATACGCCTCCATATTATGTGCTAGAGCATCAAAACCAACAGATGCAAGTATATTTCTAGGCATCGTAGTCATAAGCTCTGGATCTATGATAGATGTCTTGGCAATAATCACATTAGTTCTTAAAGATTTCTTATCCTTAGTCTCAGGATTAGTGAGTACTGAAAAGCAATTTCCTTCACTACCTGTTCCGCAAGTTGTTGGAACTAAAACTATTGGAAGCGCTTCATTTCCTTGCTTTATTCCAAATATATATTCAGATATATCTCCATCATTTTTTGCAGAGAAAGCTATGCTCTTAGCAGCATCCATAATACTTCCTCCTCCAAGTCCTAAAACTACATCACATCCTGTTTCTTTAATAATGTGAACACCTTCATATACTGTTGTAGTAAGAGGATTTTGTTCTACCTTATCAAAAACTTCATATTTTACTTTTTCTTCTTCTAATAAGTTTACAGTTCTATCAAGTAAGCCTGTTTTCTTTGTACTATTTTTACCAGTTACTATAAGAACCTTTTTTCCATATCTAGCGACTTCTTTTCCTACTTTGCTTATTTCTCCTCTTCCAAACAAAAGATTCACAGGTAAACAATAATTAAAATTCATAAATAATTCCTCCAAAATATTCTTATTTTATTCATTAATCAGTGCTTCTCTTCCAGTTGCACCCGTTCTAACTTTAATTACTTGCTGCACATCATAAACAAAAATTTTCCCATCTCCAATTTCACCAGTTCTTAAAACCTTTATTGCTGTCTCTACTACTTTCTCTACAGGTACTTCATAAACTACTATTTCAATTTTAATTTTAGGTAGCAACTTCACTTCCATGGGAACTCCTCTATAATATTTTATGTCACCTTGTTGAGTTCCACAACCTACTACTTGAGTTACTGTCATTCCCATAACTCCTATTTCAGCAAGTGCAGTTTTTAATTCTTCAAAATTAGTTTTCCTTGTTATAATATCCACCTTCGTAATTTTATCCATACCATTTCCCCCTTAAACACTCTATTTTTCATGTTCAATTTATCTACATATTTAAATCTATACTTTGAAAATCTGCATAACTACTTTCTAATCCATGTTCTTCTATATCAAGACCTCTTATTTCTTCTTTCCTTGTAACTCTTAATCCTACAATTGCTTTAATTACTCTAAATAATATAGTTGCCGCCACAACTGACCAAATTCCTACAGCTATTACACCAATTAACTGTATTATAAGCAGATTAAATCCTCCACCATAAAATACTCCAAGTGAATTGCCATAAGCTGCAAATAGCCCTGTTAATACTGTCCCTAAACCACCATTTATGCAATAAACTCCAATTACACCTACTGGATCATCAATTTTTAATACCTTATCAATAAATTCTATACCATACACCATAACAATCCCAGCTATAATGCCTATAATAACTGCTCCTTTAGGCGTAACAACATCACACCCTGCTGTAATAGCTACTAATCCAGCAAGTACCCCATTTAAAGTTAAACTTACCTCTGGTTTACCATACTTAATCCATGTACTAATCATTGTAGTCATTGTTGAAGCTGCTGCTGATAAATTAGTAGTTATAAATATCCTTGAAGTAATTTCAAGCAATCCTTCCCCAGTTATACTCATACTTGATGCAGCGTTAAATCCAAACCATCCCATCCAAAGAATAAATACTCCAAGTGCTCCAAGAGTTAAGCTATGTCCTGGAATAGCAGTAGACTTACCATGTTTTGAGTATTTGCCAATTCTCGGTCCAAGCATTGCTGCTCCAATTAATGCACACCATCCACCAATTGAGTAGACTACTGTAGCTCCAGCGAAATCATGAAAGCCTAATTTAAAAAGCCAACCATTACCCCAAATCCAATGTCCTGCAACTGGATATATAATAGCTCCTATTGCAACACTACATATACAATAAGAAATAAACTTTGCTCTTTCTGCCATAGCTCCTGAAACTATTGTCGAAGCTGTTGTACAGAAAATTGTTTCAAAAAATAAAAAAGTGTAACTGGATATTCCTTTTGGATATGCGCTTCCATCCACTGCTCCAAAAAGTTTTGGCATTCCTATAACCCCGCCTATATCGGAGCCAAACATGATTCCAAACCCTATAATCCAAAATATCAATGAACCTAATGTAAAATTCATCAAGTTTTTCATTATAACATTTCCTGCATTCTTCGATCTTGTAAAACCAGTTTCAACCATAGCAAAACCAGCTTGCATCCAGAACACTAAAATGCCACCAAATATCACCCATAAATTATCAATAGATATATTAATATTCATATAACTCCCCCTTATATGTAAAACTTTATAATAAAAAAATGCCTTTATCCAATGATAAAGACATCTTTGTCTTAATAAGAGTAGCATATTTAAACTGTATATTCTATAACTACACTAAACAATATTTTAGTGCACATTGTACAACTATTAATTCTTATCTTTTAATTATATATATCTGAAAACTCTATATTAATCTTTTCAATATAACTTTCACTTTTATTGTTACACTGCTTACTTCTATCTAAAGCTTTGCCTTCAACTAACTTGCAAGGAATGTTTATGATAAATTCTGTTCCATAATGTTCTTTGCTTTTCACCGATATTGTCCCACTATGAAGTTCCACCAAGCATTTTACAAGAGATAGTCCTATTCCACTACCTTCATGGTCTCTTGCAAGAGACTTATCAACTTGTATAAATCGTTCAAATATAGAATACGTCTCTTCTTCTGGAATCCCCCTTCCTGTATCCTTTACCTTTATACAAACATTTTCTGAGTTAGTCTCTATATTAACCATTATTTTTCCCCCACTTGGAGTGAATTTGACTGCATTTGATAATAAATTCAAAATAATTCTTTCAATTTTTTCTGGATCACATCCAATAATTTTCTCCTCTACATCCGTATCAAATATTAATGACAATCCCTTATTTTCAATATAGGCTGCTACAGAAGTAGTTATATCTTCAACAGTAGAAACTATATTTACATTTACTTCATTTAAATCCAGATATCCAGCATCTATTTTAGTTATATCAATCAAATTATTCGCAAGCCTTAAAAGACGATAACAATTTTGTTTCATTATTCCAGTATATTTATTTATATATAAAGATGCATTTTTACATTTGCACTCTTTTGACTTAATTTCATGTAGCTGAACTGCTGAGAAAATAACATTAATTGGTGTTCTTAATTCATGGGAAATATTAGAGAAAAATTCCGTTTTAATCCTATCATACTCTTTAATTTCATATAATCTTTTTCTTTCCTCTTGAATACTTTTTTGTAACTCTTCCGCCTGCTTTCTTTCAGTAATATCTATAGCTACCACCATTAATAATTTTTGTTTATATTGTAATGTGCCTATGCAAGCCGAATAAAAATCCCAAATTCTATTTCCTTCCTTACTTGTACATATACAAACTTCACCATCATTCTTTTTCTTCTGAAAGTCATTAAATTTACTCATCATAGTGTTTTCTAGTACTGTTGCAAGTTCAGATGAAATTTTTTTCAATTCAGATATTGTAGGAATGTCCTCTATTTTATATCCTGTAATATCAGTCCAAGTTTTATTTATCTTAATTATATTCCCATCTTCAGTATATAGCATAATTGGCACTGGTGCCTCTTCAACAGCATATCTAAATTGTCTTTCTCTTTCCACTAAAGCTTCTTCACTTTTTGTACGTTCATTTATTTCATCTTCTAACATAATATTAAAATCTTTAAGTTCTACAGTTATATCCTCTAATTGTTTCGTCTTTTCTCTTAATCTACTTTTTAATTCAGTATTTTCTTTTATTAATTCCTCATTAATCTTTTTTATTTTATTAACGTAATCTTTATTATCTATCTCTAAATCCTTATTCTTTAATTGACTTTTTTTTAGTTCATTCATCAAGTTATCCATAATTTATTACTCCAATATTATAGAATATTTTTACTATTTGTATTATTAGTTATCTTTTTTCTTTGATCTAAAAATTAACATTGTAGAAGTTTGATTTGTATGTCCTATAAACTCCTCTCCATATGTAGAAAAACCGATTGTAGGTATATCCTTAAATATTCCCCCATATTCTTTTTGACGACCATTCTTCTTTATCTTTTCAATCCTATATATACAATCAAAATTTACAATTCCTTCGATTTTTCCATTTTCACTAATTTCATTTTCTATAGCTCTCTTAGTATCCTTAATAATATCTGTTGTTTTTAGTAAAGTAACTTCCATACCATTAAGTATTTTGCAGCAAAATTCCATCCTAGTATCATTTAACTTTTCGGGACATCTCACATAAATATCATCATCCCCTACTATCAATCCAACTGGATTTGTCTTAAAGTATTTTTTTACATCATCTATTGAATCTGCCCCCACCGCATCTGCATATGCTACAACAGCAGGCATATTATTAAATTCTATTACTTCCCTAGTCTCCTCATTAACCTTATTGGCAATAAGTGTATTCTCTAAAACTTTAACACTTTGTGTCTTAATAATATTGAACTCAGCATCATCATTTATTTTTAACATTAAAAGAACTGTTGCTCCTGTATATGCCTTCCCATCAGCACATACATGAGTTTCTACATGTTTGCCCTCATCAGCAGCTGTTCCTCCTACAAAAAATATGTTAGTCCTATTTCCAATTAAGTCCATAACTTCTTCCTGTTTTTTATTTATTCCATCAATTAAAACCAATCCAACATATTTTGCTATATCCATTGTATATAGACTTTCTTTGAAATAATTTTCAAACGACCTAAAAGCTGGCTCCAAGTTTAAACCTTTATCCATTTCCTTAATCACTTCCAACTTCATATCAGAAATGACATTTGAATTAATAGCCATAGCTACAACCGCATTATTTAGCAATTGTCCACTTACCATCTCCCCTGCAGTAGAACATCCAACTATTGTACTATCTTTAAAAGTTTCCTTCATTAAATAACTTAACTTTCCTTGATTAAAATTTGAAGAAGAAAAAAATATAATGAGATCCGCACTGAAATTTTTAAATTTATTTTTAATATCTAGCACAACATCCTCTTCTGAATTTTCCTCTGAAAATATTGATTTTATATTTAGCTTCTCATCTTCTACTTTCCTACCAATTAACTCTTTTTCTATTATCCGAAGTTTTTCTATTATCTTCGGATCATCATATGAATATCTATTAAACTTATTAGGATTAAGTCCTTTTAAAATCAATTTTGCTTTAGTCATCTCTCTAATTGCAGGATTTCCTTTAGATCGTTCTTCAATTATTTCATCAATAATTTCCTTTACCTTCCCAGACAAAACTCCTCACATCCTTCATATTATTCATAATTGATTTCAATCTACAAATTACCAAAACATAGCAGTATTATAACATATTTTTCTATAACTTACTTATTCTTTATCATTTGGGGTTATTTAATTTAATAATTACTGCAAGTTTTTTATAAATTTCATAGTTTAGTTTCTTATATCTATCATCTTAGAATTACTATGATTATTTAGCTCCTTTATAAGAAAAAGACTTAAAATGATATATAATCACTTTAAGTCTTTTAATAATTACTTTTTCATACCTGTATAAATTAGAATTGCATCTCTTAGGAAATCTGCTGTTCCAGATTCGTATTTATCATAATACTCTTTAAATCTTTCATCCTCTACATACATTTGCGCAAGACCCGCATGAGCTTCTTTACTGTATTCAGTCCAATAAAATTCAATCCAATTTCTATGAAGTTCAGCCGCTTCTTGAGCCTTTGTACTACTTGGATCACCAGTTTTTAAAGCTTCTGATAGAACTTCTCTAAGTTTCTCTTCAATGTTTTTAGCTTCAGCATATTCCTTTTCTGTCATATTCATTATTTTAAAATTTGATTTATCAATTACTCCTTCTCCATATTTTTTCCTTATTTCCTTACCATATTTCGTTTCATTCTCTTTAATAAACTTCTTCTTAAGCCCTTCAAATTTTTCTTCATTATTCATTCTTAATTTTCCTTCTTTCAAAGCAATAGTTTTGTTAACATTTTCAATTAAAACATTTATTTGATTTCTTTTTTCTATAAGTTTTTTCCGATGTTCCCTAAGCGCATTTTCTTCGTTAAAGGAAGGATTATGTAATATATTTTTTATACTTTCTAAGCTCACACCTAGTTCTCGATAGAAAAGTATTTGTTGCAATCTATCAACTTCATTTTCTCCGTAAATTCTATATCCTGATGAATTAATTCTTGCCGGCTTAAGAATTCCTATCTCATCATAATATCTAAGTGTCCTGGTACTAACACATGCTAACTTTCCTAGCTTTTGTACTGTATATTCCACAAATTTCACCTTCCTTACAAGAAAACTATATACCTTCACGTAACGTTAACGTCAATACCTTAGCAATTAAAACATTAACCCCCTATAGTAATGCTTATTTTACTATAGAGGGTTAAGTCTTTTTAATAGAAACTTCCCATTAATCTTAAATAATTCTTATAGCTTGTTTAATGCTTGAACAACATAATCATCTTTATATGGTTTCACAATAAATCCTATTGCACCTTGCATAACTGCTTTTCTAACCCACTTTTCTTGACCCAAAGCTGAAATCATAATAATTTTTGCAGATGAATCTTTATTTTTTATTTCTTTAAGTGCTTCAATACCGTCCATTTTAGGCATTGTAATATCCATCGTTACAATATCTGGCTTAAGTGTAAAGTATTTTCTTATTGCCTCTAATCCATCAGCTGCTTCCCCTACAACCTCAAATCCATTTTTCTCTAATATCTTTCTAAGATTAATTCTCATAAATGAAGCATCATCTACTATAAGGACTTTTTTCATAAATTCACCTTCCCTAATTTCTTAAATCATATTCTATATAACATTAATAATTCTTTCCAAAACATTTAATTATAAAAAACGCTTTCACACATCTTTAATTATATAAAAAATTGCACATTTTTGTCAATATACTTGGTGGTTTGTCATATTTTATTATTATAATCCTTTTTTTGTCGTTAAAATTCGTATGAACTTTAGTTCGATTGTTCATTAGTCCCATATATTAAACTATAAAGCATTACTCCACTAGGAATGCGAGTCTTTATTTCATCTTTTTTACATATAAGTAATATTATGTAAAGTGTTTGTATAAAATCTCCTTTTGCAAGCTTCATTGCATAATAACTAAATAACAAATCAACGCTCTACTCTATCAATTATATTACATAACATTATGATTTCTATATACAAGCAACATGCTGATACATTTTATTGATAAATTAGTATATAGTAGAGGTATTTCAATATTTTTGTAGAATATATATATTATTCTATAAATGATAAAAAATAATTAATGGATTTTTAATTAATATCCAGCAAATAATAATTGAATATTGGAGAAGTTTAATGACTAACAAAGCAAATTTTCTATAACTAATAGTACTTTTTCGGGAAAATCAGCGCTATTAATTTGTAACACTCTTATTCTATACCAAAAACTTAGAACTATTTTGCATTGGTAGGAAACTTGATAATTGTAAAGATTCATCGTCGATTATTTGTTTATACAACTTATCATCAGTATATCATTAGTTCCACTCATAACATCTAAATCCTACAATGAGAATTTAAACATGATATAATACATTTTTCTTATCAAAGTTTTACCCTAAACTTCTCTTTAGTCTTTTTGGCACTTCTAATAATTTAAGTAAAATCCATTTGTTAATTTACTCATTTATAGATTGAATAATCAAAATTATTTTAATGAGTCTATTAACTCTAGGAGGATTATTATGAAATTAGACATGTTAAACGGTAAAGAAAAACAAATGAATCTTATTGTATTTATAATTAATCTTTTATTACCTTTTCCAGCATTTATATTTGTAAGGTTTTTTCTAGGTGGAAACTCAAGAGATGCCATAGTCTTTATAATGTTAGTAGGTAGTGTGATTATAAAAATGCTAGAAAAACCATTAAAAAAATATGCAAGGTACCTTTATATGGTAAACCTACCTCTAGCTGCAGCGATAACTATAGCCTATTCAGGTGATGGTCGTTTTGGTGCCATTACACAAGGTTATTTTCTTATGCTTATAGTAGCTAGTGCTTATTATGACAAGAGCGTTGTAATTGTGTATTCTATTGCTACAATATCCTTAAATGCACTACTTTTCATACTCTATCCAAATCAATTTTTAATTATGAATAACTTACCTGTATGGGTATTTGTTTGCATAGAATTTATCCTAGCATCAGCAATAGCTGCAATTATTGCTAATGAAACCTATAAATTATTTAAAAATATTGAAAAAAAAGAAAAAGAAACTTCACAATTATATAACGACCAAAAAAAAGTATCAGAAAATGCAAATCAAGTATTTGCTACACTTAAAAACACATCTGGTAATATTTATCAATCATTAGATCAATTTAATGAAATGTCCCACCAAATTGCAGAATCTACACAAGAAATTGCTTCTGGTTCAATCAATCAAACTCAGGAAGTAACTGAAAGTTTGAATATTTTTAATCAGTTATCTGAAAAAATTACTAATTCAGAAAGTGAAATCAAAAAAACAATTGAAAGCATGAATAACTTGAAATTGAATAACGATTTGGGCCTTAAATCAATTAATGACCTTTCAAATAAATTTACTGAGAATACGAAAGCCTCTGAAGAAGTACTTCTACAAATAAATAACTTATCCGAAAAGTCAAATTCAATTGGCAACATAATAAAAACAATTACTGAAATTGCAGATCAAACTAACTTACTCGCATTAAATGCGGCTATTGAAGCTGCAAGAGCAGGTGAATCTGGACGTGGATTTTCAGTTGTTGCAGAAGAAATAAGAAAACTTGCAGAACAGTCTACGGATTCAACCTGCAAAGTAAGTGATATTTTAGGTGAAATAATCAATGTTATTGAAAAAACACAACACACAATGAAACATACTAAAACTCTAGAAAAAGAATCAAAT
>NZ_SULK01000005.1:127555-202501 GCF_007115085.1 Clostridium sp. HBUAS56017
GACAAATTGGATATTACAATAGAATCTTTCAACAATATTGTTCTTTCCTCAGAGGATATAATTAAATTGATAAATATGCTATCTAGTGAACTAGCTAACATCAGTGCTTTTAAAGATACTTTATTAAAATCTATGTATACACTCGCATCTATTTCTGAGCAGTATTCTGCCTCAACTGAAGAAGTTAGTGCTTCCACAGAAGAGCAGGCAGCTACCTGTGAAAATATTATTAAATCCTTAGATAAAGTTCAAGATATAACTCAACACCTATCAGAAATACTAAATAAAAATAACAATGAAGGAGAGATAAAATAAATGAGACTTCATAATTCAGTTATCAAAGGAATAGCTTACTATCATCCAGAAAACCAAGTAGGAAATGATTACTTTATAGAACATTTTGAAAAACAAGGTGAAGATATTAGAAACTACCTTGCTGTCACAGGATCAGATCTTAGATATATTTCAGATGATGTTAATGAAACTATAGTTACAATGGGTATTAATGCAGTTAATAAAGTTTTAAAAAAAACTAATGTTAAACCATCTGAATTAAATTTAATAGTTTTTTCAACTGGAACACCTGAATATCTTTCTCCTACCAATGCTATGAAAATACACAATGCAATAAGTGCTGGTCAAAAAACAGCAGTTTATGATGTAAATGCTAATTGTGTTGGTATGATTGTTGCTTTAGATCAAGTTAGTAGAACTATGAGAGATAACCCCAATATAAAGTACGCTCTTATTGTTGGGGCAGATCAACTTAATAAATATTCCAGATTCAATGAACCTACAGTTTATTCAATTTCTGGTGATGCTGCTTGTGCAATAGTATTGGAAAACACTCAAAATACTGAACGTGGTTTTATAGATTCAGACTTTTACACAAACTCCAGTAATTGCGATAAAATCCTTATGCCTGCTAAAGGTTTATCATCTACAATTCACGACCGTAAACTACAAGTAAAGGATAAGTTAGTTACGTGGATTCCATTTAACTTTGATGGTGCTTTCTATAGTGCTAAAATTTCTATAGAAGAATTACTTGAGCGAAATAACCTCACTAAAAAAGATATAAAAAGATATTTCATTTCACAATTTGCTAAAAAAAGCATCGAACAAGTATGCAATGAGATGGATGAAGATATCAACAAGTTTACGTTTATCAGTAATGAGTTTGGTTATACAGGTACTACAAGTCCATTTTTAGCACTTGCAAGATCTATTGAAAATGAAGATATCAAATCAGGTGATAATATAATTTTTTGGTCCGTAGGAGCAGGTACAACTTGTGCATGTGTCCTATTTACATATTAATTTTCATATAAGCCTATCAAGAAAACTAATTAGTACATAAAGGGGGCTCTGTTTAATGCATGATAAAATTAATGGTATTTATTATGAATTAATTGAAAATTCATCAACAAAAGAAAATTTAGTATTCGTTCACGGTTCAGGATGTAATCATAATTTTTTAAGACCACTATCAAAAAAATTAAATAACTGTAATTGTTATTTAATAGATTTACCTGATCACGGCAAATCAGATAATATGAATTGTACTAAAGTAGAAGAATATATAGATGCTGTTGAAAAATTTGTGGTCAATATAGATAATGTTACACTAATAGGTCATTCACTAGGTGGCACCATATGTTTAGGTGTTGCTGCAAGATCTGTTCATACAATAAAGAAACTTGTTCTTATAAGTTCTGGGGCTAAATTTGATAAATTTGATCAGAAAGTTTATGATATGGTGGATAATAATAAAGTAAATTGGATTTATATTTGTAAGTGTCTTGGTTCTTTTACCAATTTAAATGTATTAAAAACTATACTAACCCTCGAACCATCAGAGGTTATGCTTAAAGATTTTAATATAAATGTAAAAGTTGATATAACAAATGTTATGAGCAATATCAATATTCCAACATTGATTATGGTAGGTAATGATGATATTCTCACAATACCGGAATACTCCTACGTAATGAAAGATGGAATTAAAGATTCTCAGTTAATTATTGTTCCTGGAGTAAGGCATATGCTACCAATAGCTAAAAAAAGCTATGTTTCCCAACTTATTAAAGAATTTATGCTAAAAGAATAAATATTTAAAATATAAAAGCCTAAAGCTAATACTTTAACTAGCTTCAGGCTTTTACCTATCTATATTTTACAATTAGAAATTAATTTACCTTTAATTATTGTTAATATAGATTCTTTCCTTCTGTATACAATTATATATTAAACTTTGTTATTGCCATATTTAAGTTCTCAGCTGATTGAGAAAGTCCCTTAGCCTCTTTTGTTATCTCTTCTAATACAGCTAATTGTTCTTGACTTGCTGCAGCAGTATCTATACTTGAATTAGCATTTCCTTTTGCTGTTTTCTCAAGTACTTCTATATTTTTGATAACCTGCTTATTTTGAACAGCAATTTCTTCCATAGACATTGTCATTTCTTTAGTTTTCACGCTCATATTTGATACAGCATATTCAATATCTTCAAATACACTACTTACTAAATTCGTTTTATCAATACCTACTTTAACCTTTTCTACTTCTTTTTCTGTGGACGCTACAGCCTTAGCCATCTCACTTTGAATATCACGTATTATTGATGAAATCTGTTCTGCTGAAACACTTGATTGCTCTGCAAGATTTCTTACTTCATCAGACACAACAGCAAATCCACGACCTAACTCTCCTGCTCTTGCCGCTTCAATAGCCGCATTTAATGCTAAAAGATTTGTTTGTTCACTAATATCTTTAATTATCTCAATTATCTTTTCAATTTCTTCTGAATATCTACCAAGATTCTTTATGACACCTGCTGTTTCTTGAGTTCCAATACTTATTTCATTCATCTGATTAACTACAGAATCAACTATTTCAGTTCCACTTTTTGATGCTTTATAAGCATTTTCTGATAATCTAGAAACTTCTTCACCATTAGCAAATATCTTGTTAATACCTACAGACATTTTTGAAATAGATTCAGTAGCTTCATTTATACTTTCAATTTGCTCACTAGCACCATCAGCAACATTTTGCAGTGTTAGAGATACTTCTTCTGCTGCTTTTGATGTCTTGCCAGCACTTATCACCATCTCCTCTGAAGATAATGCTACATGATTTGAAGCTTGCTTTATCTTCAATACAAGTTCTCTTAATTCCTGTGACATCTTATTGAAATACTTACTTAACTTACCCATCTCATCCTTGCTATTCAGATTAGTCATAGCAGTTAAATCACCTTCTGCTATTTTGCTTGTGGCTAACTGAATGTCTAATATAGAATCTCTAATATTCACATAAAATCCTGCAAATATATAAATAAGTATAGTTATAGTACTAAAATAAATTACATATAAAATTGCTTTTTGACTTGCAAGATCATTTTTTTCTTCTACAATCATCTCATCGATAACATTAAATGTTTCATTATATAACTTAAATACTTCATTAATTGCTACTGTAGTTGTATCATAATACTTTGTTGCATCAAATGTTAAATTGTTTTTCTCTTTAATTATGTTTTCCTGTAGTATATTTACAACTTTATCTCCTGCTTCTCGCGAATTTTCATCCAACTCATATAGCGATTTCTTTGCATTTGAATTTTTTTCATATACATAGTTTAGTTGTTGTGAAGACCCCTTTAATGCTTCTACTATAGATTTTGTTTGAAATACTAATAATGAATAGTCATCATCAGACATTGACTTTTGAGCTAATACCCCTGAGCCTTTACCTCGAGCTTGTCCCATGTATTCTGTTACAACAGGAAATTTATCTATTATACAATCAACTAGGTAATATTTTTCCAATTTTGAATCTGGTGAAAGCTGTGTTGCTTCTGCTACCTTCACATTAAATTTAATTATACTATCCATTAGTTCTGTATGTTTTTTAAAGGAATCTACTTGAGACAACTTAAAATTTTCTTCTTTTAATGTCGACCACTGATTCTCTATTTTTCCCCACTCATCTTTCAGATTGAACCCTTCTCCATCTTTTGCAATTTCATCATTTATCGCCACAATTACTTTGTCTATTTGACTTTGTGCCTCATCAACTTTTCCTTTTACATCTGTTCTTCCACCAAGATAAGTTGAAGATAATCCACGATGTTGTGGAACATACATTATTAAGGAAGTTATCTTTTCATTTAATCCCAACCCAATTTGTTGATTATCCAAAACCTTAACTTTTCCATTTAAATCCCTTAAGTAAGTTATTTGAATAAATATCAAAGGAATCATAAAGCATAATAAAATTACTAAGAACTTGGCTGAATATTTTAATCTACTTAGTAATGCTACTGCTGGTTTTAAAAGCTTTTTCAATCTTTATACCTCCATAATCTTTGAAATCGTATTATTTATTTTAACTTTAAACAAAAAATACTCCTATTATATTATATATTATTCGACAAGACTTCTCAATTCTTTAAAATACTTTTCCTATCTTTCTAATAATTTTAAAGTAAAATTAAACCCGAGTGTTTTCTTACTCGGGATCTAAAAACTATTTCTTTTGATTTTATGGCTTTAATATTAAGTACCGCAAAATGTTCGATAGCCACAAGTTGATTCCTTTGGCAAAATAGAATACTCTTTTTGCTCTTCTGAATATGCAAAGGGATTAGAAAGAACACTGAGTAGTTTATTCATAATATTATAATCTCCAGCTTTAACTGCAGCCTCTAGAGCTTCTTCCACTCGATAATTACGAGGTATAACTGCGGGATTACTATTTTTCATCAAACGCTTGGAATCCTCTTTTGTTTCTTGTTGTCTATCTAATCTATCTCTCCATAACTCATACCACCTAGTAAATTCATCACTTCTAAATAAAGGCGTATCCTCAAAATCTTCTAGAGTTAACTGACGGAAAGTATTAGTATAATCTGCTTTATATTTCTCCATTATATTAAGTAATCCTTCAATAAGATGTTTATCCTGCTCCTCTTCATTAAATATACCTAATTTATCTCTCATTCCTGATAACAAGTTCTTATTATAAAGTTCTGCAAAATCCGAAAGAGAATCCTGTGCTAATTTAATAGCTTGTTCTCTATCTTGATGTAATAATGGTAATAGTGTTTCTGCAAATCTAGCTAAATTCCATTCTGCTATGCTAGGTTGGTTCCCATAAGCATATCTGCCACGAATATCAATAGAGCTAAATACTGTTTTGGGATCATATGTATCCATAAAGGCACAAGGTCCATAGTCAATAGTTTCTCCACTAATAGTCATATTATCTGTATTCATAACTCCATGGATAAACCCAACCAACTGCCACTTAGCGATCAATGAAGCTTGCCCATTAATGACTTCTTGAAGCAGGTGGAGATAAGCATTTTCTTTGCTATTGACATCTGGAAAATGTCTTTTTAATACATAATCAGCCAAAGCACGTAATTCTTCAGTGTCACACCATTTTGAAGCATACTGAAAAGTTCCAACACGTATATGACTGGATGCTACACGGGTAAGAATTGCACCAATTTGCTCTGTTTCTCTATATACTGTTTCACCAGTTGTAACCACTGCTAAGCTACGTGTAGTAGGAATACCAAGTCCATACATTGCCTCGCTAATTATATATTCTCTTAACATTGGTCCAAGAGCCGCTCTTCCATCCCCACCACGAGAATATGGTGTTCTTCCTGAGCCTTTAAGTTGAATATCTACTCTTTCTCCTAAAGGAGTAATATGTTCCCCAATTAATAATGCTCGACCATCACCTAACATAGTAAAATGTCCAAATTGATGCCCTGCATAAGCTTGTGCAAGAGGTCTAGCACCTCCTGGAATCCTATTGCCAGCAAACACATCTACCCCTTCAACTTTTTGTAACTCCTTAACGTTTAATCCAAGTGAACTTGCTAAATTCTCATTAAATGCAACTAATTTAGGAGAACTTACAGGAGTTGGCTTAAGATCAGCAAAAAATGATTCAGGCAAACGAGCATAACTATTATCCAAATTCCATCCTGTTTCTATCATTACTTTCATCTCTGTCATAATATCTCCTTTCTTCTATCTGCTACATATGAAATTAAAACTTCTCAAAAAAATAAAATTACAGATAATCATAATATTTTTCTTACCTAAATTCTAAATAAACCTATTATATTACCTTCCATTTTAGTCTCTACTTCTATAAGGCTTATTATACTCTTTTTATCCTTATAGAGTTTTTGGAAATAGTCCTTACTGCTTCATTTATTGTTATCAATGTACAACTTTTGAAATAAGATAAAAAAACCGTAATATTCAATTATGAATAATACGGTTTTTGCAAACATTATATTTTCTAATTATAGTTCTAAAAAATAATTTTTTTTAAATTAAAAAAATTGTTTTCTTTTTATATTCGCACTGTTGGTTCAAGTATAGTCAATGTATTCTCATAAGTGTTAAGGTTAGCCTCTGCACCTATAGGTATGGCCATTTTGTATGTACCATGCCCTGTTGCTAAATTTGTCATAAGAGGTTTGTTAAGTGGAACCATAACTTCATTAATTAAGTCCGCATATGTCTTATCATATGCTGGCTGACAATGTGAACATTGCCCCATGATAATACCTGCACAGTCTTTAAATTTACCTGCTGCAATAAGATGATATATATACCTGTATACTGTATTAACAGGTTCATGAACTTCTTCAATCAATATTATCTTCCCTCTAGTATCAACTTCAAATGGGGTTCCAATGCTACCTACAAAGGATGCAAGATTACCTCCAACTATAGGCCCTGTTACATTTCCAGGCACTCTGCTTATTAAAGGTCTTCCAGAAGGATTTTCAAGCCTCCTTGGTGAAGTAAGTGTAGATGTTGCCATGAAGAACTGATCCATATTGTATTCAGGGGTAGTAGGTTTAAAGTCTATTAAAAGAAGACTGTGAAAAGTAATTAAATTAGCCCATATATACAGAACATTTAACAAAATTGTTATATCACTATACCCTGTTAAAATTTTAGGGTTCTGTGCAATAACAGAGTAATCAAGATATTGTATAATACCTTCAACGCCTACTCCTCCTCTTGCAGGTATAATAGCCTTCACAACTGGATTTCTAAACATATCCATAAGATCTGCAGCTCTCTGCTGTTCTGTGGCTGCAATATAGCCACTATAGGAATATACATATTTCCCCAGAAGCACGCTAAATCCCATATTCTCGAGAGTTTGTATTCCCGCATTAATGACATCGGGATATAGTGGGCTTCCTAAAGTAACTATTCCAATTGTATCTCCGGGACGTAAAATTTGTGGTTTTATCGCCATTCTCATCACCTTTTAAATCATTTAATGATAGAGCTCTACAATTCCGCAAAAATTGCACTTATTAATGCCCCTACTCATATAATCTAGATGCAAAAAATTTAGACTTACAGAATTACTAAAACCTAATCATCATTACTAGAATATTATATGAAACTATTCAAATAGTTGCTAAAATTACTTGTGATGTATTTTTACTTATTAATTCATTCTACTTTCCATTCTAATATGCCTGTAGATGCACTGCCATTAGAAACCACTTGAATTCTTATAGAATTAGTGGTTACAGGCGTAAATGTTGTAGTATTATACTGATTTATAGCAGTACCATAACCTACGGCATTCTTTACATCAACCCACTTATTTCCGTTCCAATACTGAATCTTATATGATTTTGGAACATCTATTCCTCCATTATCTTTAAACCAATATACATCACTTTGAGATATAGTATACTTTTTATCAAATTTATATTGAACCCATTGTGTTCCAGTTTCAGGCCAGTTTCCATAAACAGCATGTGATCTATCATTTGAATTTATAGGATCAAAGCTATCATTTAGAGCACTAATATTTTCCCATTCCGAACAATATGACGTACTAACTACTGCCTTTGAAGCTATATTAACTTTTTCATCAGATTTACCACTTGTTGATACCTGCACTTTATATGGATATTTTGTTCCTACTGCATTAACATCAAAGGAAGTTAAATCAAGCATTTCATCAGGTGTAGCACAAACCACAAGATACGCTTTTTCTTCATCTCCCTGAAGATTTAAAGTGTTAATACCATTATTCCACATAGTTGAATATCTTGTTTTACCATCTCTTGTCTTAGTTACAATACTTGCACGGAAATCTGCTCCTGAAACTGACTTGTCTCCTTGGAAGTTTACTGACACTTGTTTACTACTCATATCTATATTAAGTGGAATAATATTATACCCTCCCTGCTGTGGCGCTCTTGAATCTGTCACCTTAAGCCATCCATCATTTGTATTTTCTAATGTTGTATATACCTTGTCATAATTCGAACTATCCTTAAGAAGATCATTTAAATAATTTGTATAACTAGATTGTCTTCTAAAATCCATTGTTACCATTCTTCTAGCATATCCACCTAACATATCTTTAGTAGATGTACCTGATAATCTTTGAATTTTATCAAACATTATTTCATTACTACCATCATGAAGCATTTTTCTCATTACATCCATCCCTAACCCATTCATATTATCTGGGTTTTCAGTTACATATAATAAAAATGGCCAAGCATCATAATAATTTTTCATATGCGGAAAATAGTAATCTGAATTTAAAACTACTGGCTGAAAGAAATCTGAAGTAGGTCCATATACACGATCTCCATATCTATAGTATGTACTTCCTAAATATTGATCTCTAAACCAATTTGCCAATGTTTCATACCAAGGTGCTGCTATTGTCCCACGTTGATGCATCGTAATAGCATGAGCATATTCATGAGGAATTACCCAACTTGGTTCATCAACTCTCATAGCTCCTGGTTCAACTGCTAAATAAGCAAAGCCATCACCATCACTTGACATATAAGCCCAGTCATCTGTAATTTTAGATAAACCTGTCTTGTTTATATATAGATTTGTTTTATAGTGAATACTACTAGAGTTTATAGGACTATTAACAGAAACACTGGTATCATCTAATCCCATTACATTAACATAAAAGTCTCTAATAGTTTCTAAATTTTGAAGATTACCTCTAACTAAATCTTCATTAACAGTACCTGTTTCATCATTACTTCCCCATATAATTTGAAAATGTTCTGATGAAAGTCTGTTAACTGATTTTTCATTTAAATCATAAAATGAATCTCTAGCAATATAAGTGCTACTTACTACAGTATTTTTTTGAAGTGAATTAATCTTAGATACTGCTGCATTTGTATTAGCCATAGAACTTAAGATAATAGTAGATAAGATAATTATCCCTAAAGTTTTACACACTTTTTTTAAAATCATTTAAATCCCCTCAGATATTTGATTTATTTACTATTATTTTATAGCTTTTTTCTAAAATCAACAATCAATCTTAAGAGTAAAAAAGCACCAATCACGAAACATACCTCTATTTGCCGCTAAATACAATATGTCAGTTATTTAATATAACCCATTACTTGTTGACAAATTTAATTAAAATGATAAAAGAACCAACTTTAAATTATATTTTTAGGTTGGTTCTTCTATATATACTTTTCACCTTACTTCATTGATTCAATAATACTATCAGCAGTAGCTTCCATCAGCTCAGAATCATCTTCTTTCATAATGGAATTTAATGACACTTCATTCTCTAAAATAGTCATTTCTTTCATTTGATCCAAAAGCTCATGCATCAATTTCTCAGATTGAGGGGCCCATGAACCATTTTCTATAAGAGTAAATGTACGCTTTTGAAGATTTAAAGCTTTCATATCCATTATATAATTAAGCATAGGTGGATAAATTTTTAAATTATAAGTTACTGAAGCCAAAACTACATGACTATATTTAAATGCCTCAGAAATTAAATATGAAACATGGGTGTTTGAAACATCATACATCACTACATTTGTCATTCCTTTTTTCACTAATCTTGTTGCCAAATCATTAGCTGCAGCTTCTGTACCTCCATACATTGTTCCATATACTATCATTACTCCCTTTTCTTCTGGCTCATAGCGACTCCATTTGTCATATTTATCTAATAAATATCCAAAATCATTTCTCCAAACTAATCCATGCAACGGACATATATACTTAATATCAAGTTTACTAGCTTTCTTTAAAAGATTTTGAACATGTGGTCCATATTTTCCTACAATATTTGTATAATACCTTCTGGCATCATCAATCCAATCCCTATCATAATTAACTTCATCATTAAATAACTTACCATCTAAAGATCCAAAAGATCCAAATGCATCTGCTGAAAATAGTATTCCATCGGTAGTGTCAAAAGTTACCATCGCTTCTGGCCAATGTACCATTGGAGCAGATACAAATATCATCTCATGTTTTCCAAAGGACATACTATCTCCTTCTTTTACTTCAATCACCTGCTCTCCGATATTAAATCCAAATTGCCTCATAAACATAGCAGCCTTTTGTGTACATACAATTTTCACATTAGGATAACGAAGAATAATCTCTTCAATACATGCTGCATGATCTGGTTCTACATGGTTTATTATTATATAATCTAAATCTCTATCAGCTAAAACTGACCTTATATTCTCAAGAAATTGACGACAAATTGACCAATCTACTGTATCAAACAAAACTGTTTTTTCATCCAAAAGTAAATACGAATTATATGAAACTCCTCCTGGAATTGGATGAATATTTTCAAAAAGCGCAAGCCTTCTATCATTACCTCCAACCCAATAAAGATCTTCAGTTACTTTTCTAACACAATACATATATTTAATCCTCCTTTACATTTAAAATACATAATTATATAAAGTGAAACTTTTCAGGTGGAGTTTTAACTCCAGCTGAATTTAGTTGAACTTATCCAGGAACGTGCAGCCGTTATCTCCCACTTGAAGAAGGGGGAGTGTTACGGATGCTAGCTATCGGATAAACTATACTTCTATAAACATGGCTTTTTCTTCACTACAAGCTGGGCAAGTCCATTCTTCAGGTAAATTTTCAAACAATGTACCTGGAGCTATTTCTCCTTCCTTATCTCCTATTCCAGGATCATACTCATAGCCACATCCATTACACACATAATGTTTCCATGTTTGAGCAGTTTTCTTTGGAATCGCTCTCTTCATCTTCTTCATTGGTGGAGCCCCTTTCTTTGGTTCTCCATTATCCAAAGCAGCAGTAAGTAATGGCAATATCTCTTTTAAATCTCCAACAATTCCATAATCAGCATTCTTAAAAATTTTTGCATTAGGATTATTATTTATTGCAACAATTGTTGTAGCATCTTTTATTCCTTTTAGATGTTGTCCTGCCCCTGAAATCCCACAAGCTATATAAAGGTTTCCCTTAAATTTTTGTCCAGACATTCCTACATAACGGTTTAATGGCAGGTATTTTAAAGTCTCTGCAACCGGTCTTGATGAGCCAATTGCTGCTCCAGCTTGAACTGCAAGTTCTTCTATTAACTTCATATTTTCTTTTTCACCTATACCTAAACCAACACTAACTACTCTTTCTGCTTTGTTAATTGGAGTATCTATTGGAATTCCAACTGTAAAATCATATCCATCCTT
This sequence comes from Clostridium sp. HBUAS56017, assembly GCF_007115085.1. Taxonomy (NCBI): domain Bacteria; kingdom Bacillati; phylum Bacillota; class Clostridia; order Eubacteriales; family Clostridiaceae; genus Clostridium; species Clostridium sp. HBUAS56017. The sequence continues at coordinate 139,110 of NZ_SULK01000005.1, forward strand.
TTTAAGAGCTTCAACAAGTTCATTAACTCTTTCTTCTGGAGTTCCTTTTTTCAATATTATCTTCTTACGATAACCTGTTACTGGCTCAGATTGTAAGTTTTTAACCTCACCCTTATTGCTTTTTTGCATCTTACCTATAATATGAGAAGCTATAACAACTCTCTGAATTTCATTAGTTCCTTCATAAATTGTACAAATTTTTGCATCTCTATAAGCTCGTTCAACTTCCATGCCTTTCAAATATCCACTTCCACCAAATATCTGAAGAGCATCATTAACAATCTCAATGCAAACATCAGAAGCATATTGCTTACACATAGCAGCCTCCATGCTATAAGGTTCATGTTTTCCTTTTAACTCTGCTGCACTATAAACAAGCAATCTAGCTGCTCTTAACTTTGTAGCCATATCAGCCAATTTAAATGCTATACTTTGTTGCGCACAAATAGGTTTTCCAAATTGTATTCTTTCTTTTGAATATTCTAATGCATGTTCATACGCTCCTTGAGCTATACCAAGAGCCTGGGATGCAATACCAATACGACCACCATCTAATGTGGACATAGCAATCTTGAATCCCTCTCCCTCTTTTCCTAATAGATTTTCTTTAGGAACTTTTACATCATTAAAAATTAATTCTGCAGTAGCTGATGAACGAATTCCCATCTTGTCATAATGCTTACCAAAAGAAAAACCTTCCCATCCTTTTTCTACAATAAATGCGCTTATCCCACGAGTTCCTATCCCTGGTGTTGTTACAGCAAATACAACATATATATCTGCTTCACCACCATTGGTAATAAATATTTTTTCTCCATTTAAAATATAATAGTCCCCATCTAAAACTGCAGTAGTTTCTGTTCCACCAGCATCGCTTCCTGCATTTTCTTCTGTAAGTCCAAAAGCACCAAGTTTCTCTCCTTTGGCAAGTGGCACTAAATATTTCTCCTTTTGTTCATCTGTCCCATATGCAGCAATTGGATATGTTCCTAAAGATGTATGGGCAGATAGAATTACTCCTGTACCTCCATCTACTCTTGATAACTCTTCAACAGCAATTGCATAACTAATTATATCTAATCCTGCTCCACCATACTTTTTGGTATATGGTATTCCTAGCATCCCCATTTCAGCTAACTTATGCACTATTTCTGAAGGAAATTTATTTTCCTGATCTAACATAAAAGCAATTGGCTTAACTTCCTCTTCTGCAAATGTTCTAATTTTTGTTCTTAAATTTTCATGTTGTTCTGTTGTCTTAAAACTCATAAATACACCTCCTCAAATTTACATAGCTCATTAAGCTAAATAATTAATTGATAAATAAAAATCCTATTTAATCTTTTACTACTTTTACTTTTTATACCTTATGATCTAATTGTATACCTAGCAGGTATACTTTTCAATTCCCATATATTTCTTATTTTTCTCTAAATAAACTAGAATCTCTTATTAAACTAATCTATATTTTTATTTAACACTTTTTCTTGATTTTTAAAGCAAATGCTCTTCAAATCATTATCAAATAATAATTTGTATTATTTAACTCCAGTTGTCCTTTTAATAAAAATTATGCTATTAGAGGCATTAATCAACTTATTAATACCTCTAATAGCATATTATAAATTATATTCAATTTTTCTACTATTCCATTTTATAAAGCACACTACTAAAAGACTAAATATCCCTGTACCTATTAAAATATATAAAAGATTATAATCACATTCTAAAAGCTGTCCATATAATACTTGTCCAGGAGATACACTTATTGTAGCAACTGCAGTAGAAAAAGCACTAACTTTCCCTAGCATATCTTGTCTTACTTCATTCTGAATATATGTCAATGATATAATGTTAGATAGGGATATTGATAACATTATTCCAAGACCTCCAATTGAATAAAGTCCTAGTATAATATATATTTTTTCTTTATTCAAATTAGTGGCTATACCCATAATAATTATAGCTATTATCATAGGGTACATAGTTTTATGTAACACTTTCATAGTAAATAATTTAGACCTTATAGTAATTAATAATCCACCTATTATCATCCCCAAAACAAATATTGCTTCAATAAATCCATACACATTAGAAGGCATTTTTAAATTAACATTTATAAAATATGGAGATATAATACTTAAAATTGGCGCCACAAAAATATTAATTAATGCATACGTAAGTATAATACCTAATATAACTGTCTTTTTTTCCTTTAAATATTTAAATACCTTTATCATTTCCATAATAGATTTTCTAATTGGCTTTTCAAACTTTTCTTTCGTTCCTAAATCAGGAATTTCTAAAAATAATTCTAAAATAGCTGCAAGTAAAAAACTTATTCCATTTATTATTACTACAACTTTTATACCGACCAAACTATATAACATACCTGCTATTATTGGGCCACCTAAATTTACTACATTTCCAACCTGTTGAATTATTCCATTTGCTTTCACTAAACTTTCTTTTTGAACAATTTGAGGAATACAAGCTGTAACACAGGGACTATATAAAGTATAAATAATTGACAATAGGAACATTACTAATCCCACTATTACTGTATTATCTTTTCCATTAATTATTATTAGAGAATATACAAACATTAAAGCAGCACTAAAAAAATCAAGATATATCATTATTTTTTTTCTATTTATAGTATCTGCTAATAACCCTGCAATTGGGGCAAATATTATGTATGGTATAGTTGAAATGGCTAATATTCTTGAAAAAACTGCAGCACTGCCAGTTAACTCTAAAATATATAAGGACATACAAAATCTTTGAATTGCATTTCCCAATAGAGAAATTATCTGTCCAATAACTACAATAATAAAATTTTTGTTTTTCATTTTATCCCCTTACAAGTTCATAATCTACGCAAATTGGATAACTTTTGTTTTCGCTTAATTGCAACTTAGCATCTATCCCATAAATTTCTTTTAAACTTTCTTTAGTTATTACTTCTTTAGGAGCACCATTACAAATAATTTTCCCCCTCTTTAGCCCGATGATATTACTTGCAAATCTACAAGCATTATTAAGCTCATGAAGAACTATAACAACAGTAATATTTTTCTTTTTATTTAATCTTTCTAGAACCTCCAATACTTCTAATTGATATGACATATCTAAATAAGTTGTTGGCTCATCTAACATAATTATGTCTGTTTCTTGAGCTAAAGTCATTGCAATCCAAGCTCTTTGTCTTTGTCCTCCAGATAAATTTTCTATTTCTCTATCTGCAAAATCTTTAAGACCAGTTTCCTCAATTGCCCAATTAATAACTTCCTTGTCATGACTATTAAGTCCACCTATCATCCTTTGATGTGGAAATCTTCCATATGCAACTAATTCTTTAACAGTAATTCCACTTGGGCAAGTTGGCCCTTGAGGTAAAAATGCAACTTGAGTTGCTATATCTTTTTCTTTTTGTTTTTTAATATTTTTCTCATTAATAAAAATTTCACCACTTTTAGGCTTTATTATCCTAGCTATAGTTTTCAGTAATGTTGATTTTCCACATCCATTTGCTCCAATTATTATACTTAATTCACCCTTTGGAATTGAAAGATTCATATTATCTATTATTAAATTACTTTCATAGGCTACGGATAAATTTTTTACACTAATAGCTTCCATTTATTTCTCCTTCATCATTAAATAAATAAAATATGGTACTCCAAATATTGAAATTGTAATTCCTACTGGTATTTCAATTGGAGAAAATAAATTTCTTGAAACTGCATCTGCAAGTAAAATTATTACTACACTTATTAAAGCAGATATCAAAAGAAAATTTTTATGATAAGGTCCTACCAATTTTCTTGCCATATGAGGACAGATTAATCCTATAAATCCTACATTCCCTGCAAAGGCTGTTGCTCCCCCAGCAAGAATAACCGCATATGTTAAAAACTTTTTTCTTTCTCTATTTAAATTTAGTCCAAGACAAGTTGCATGTTCATCTGAGAAATTCAATACATCTAACTTTTTATAATTTAGTACAGTTAATATAACCATTATAATTACTAGTGGAATTATTATTTTGGCATAGCTCCATCCTGACCCCCAAAGACTTCCTGAGATCCAAACTAAAACTCTATTATAATCACTAACCCCACCTCTAAATGTAAAGAACGTTATAAAGGCATTTAACCCTGCATTTATTCCAAGTCCAATTAACAGCAATCTTCTTGGTCTTATTCTTTCTTTACTTGATAAGAAATAGATTGTAAATGCTGAAATCCCTGCCCCTAAAATAGCCATAAAAGGTAATACATAAATTGATAAGTTTCCAAGCTCACTATAATAATTTGCAGTTTTTAATGAAATAAAAATTACAGCAGCTACTGCCGCCCCTGCATTTATACCAATTATCCCTGGATCAGCTAATTCATTTTTTGTTATAGTCTGTAACAATGCTCCAGCTGTAGATAAAGCTACTCCAACAGATATTCCAACTAACATTCTAGGAATTCTAATATCAAAAAGTGCTGATTTTTGAAATTTTGTTCCCTGTCCTAATATAGTTTTTATAATATCTATAGGTGATATTTTATAAGTTCCCCAGCCTAAATACAAAAGTAGTGATAATGTCAGTAGACTAAATAACATTAAGAATATTATTTTGAAGTTTCTTTTTGCCATATTAGCCTTTCTCCTTTCTTGCTGCCATTATAAAGAATGGCACTCCTATTAGAGCTGTAAATATTCCGATTGGTGTTTCATACGGATTATAGAACATTCTTGCAACAATATCAGAATAAGTTAAAATTACCGCTCCTAGTAAAAAAGAACAAGGTATATTCTTCCTATAATCTTCTCCTAATAATTTTCTTACAATTTGGGGAACTATAAGTCCAACAAATGCAATATTTTTGCCAACGGCTACTGCTGCTGCAGACATTGGTATAATAACAAGTAAAGTTATTAATCTTATTCGTTCTGGATTTTGACCTAGACTTATTGCTACATCATCCCCTAAACTTAACACATTTATTTTATTTGAAAGTAAAATTCCTATTATTAGTCCTATAGTTCCAACTACTGCAACTAATTTAAAATCAGCCCAAGTTGCATTTCTAAAGCCTCCAGCTACCCAAAATGCAATTAACTGAGACTTATTTGATAAAAGTCCTGCAATAGTTGTGAGAGAGATAAAAAATGTACTCATAGCAGTTCCTGCTAGTAGTATTTTTGTGATTGAACTATTATTAGCCTTTTTTGATATAAATCCTATAACTATAATTCCACTAATTAATGCTCCAATCATCGATGCTATCATAACATTTGTAGTAGTTATTGAAATTCCGATTGCATAAAAGATAGCTACAACTAATGTAGCTCCTTGGCTTACACCAAGGAGCGAAGGTTCTGCTATCGGATTTCTTGTAACACCTTGAATCATAGCTCCTGTTACTCCTAAAATCCCACCTGTTAGTAATACAGAAAGTGCTCTCGGAATACGCACATCTCTAATTAGTACAAGATCAAGTTTTTCACTGTAATTAAAGATACTGTGCCATATTTCTGAAATTCCAATTTGGGTAGCTCCTAGACTTACGGCTAGAAACAACCCAATTAATAGAATAAAAATACTACAAACTGTAAAAGTTATTGCACCTTTACTACTTCTTTCCATTTAGCATCTCCATTGCTTCATCTAAAAGTAATTCTCTCCCTACTGAACTATATCCTTGATTAAAGTAAGGTGATGAAGGTAACTTAACAACTTTACCATTTTTCACAGCAGGTAAGCTATTCCATATAGCATTTCCTTCTAAAACCTTTAAATCTTCATCTGTTCCTATAACAAATATATAATCTGCCTTAATTTCTGCTAAACCTTCATAAGTTACTACTGGTAAACTAATGTCACTTTGTTTTGGCATACCTTGAGGCCTACTTAATCCCATATCTCTATATAAGATATTACCAAATCCTGCTCCATCAAATACAAAGAATTGTCCTCCGCTAGCTAAGAAAGAAAGATAAGTTGTATCTTTCCCATAAGTTTCTTTAACCTTATCTCCAACTTCTTTTGCCTTTTTATCATAGTTTTCTAACCAAGTATTTGCAGCTTCTTCTTTATTAAATACTTTCGCTAAAGCCTTAACATCCTCTTTCCAATCTAATGCTTCTAACTTAATCATCACTGTAGGAGCAATATCTCTTAATTGATCATACATTTTTTCTTGTACTGTTGAAATTACGATTAAGTCTGGTTTTAAATTCATTATTGCTTCTACATCCATAGTATCTTGCATACTATAGCCAAGTATTGTAGCATCTTTTAATGTATCTTCTAAATATGTAGGTAGTTTTTTATAATCATATGCATCACTGTTAGCAGTTCCTATTACGTTATATCCTAAAATGGATAAAGTATCACTATTACCACTTAAATCTACTATTCTTTCTGGCTTTTCTGGTATTTCAACCTCTCCTTTAACATCAGTTACCTTAACTGTTTTGGTTTCTTCCTTTACTGTAGAAGTATTCGTACATCCAACGAAAAGCATTGATGTCATACATGCAACTAAAAATGTTTTTAATACTGATTTTTTTGCCATATCTTATCTTCCTTTCAGAATTTATATTCTATCTTTTCTTAACAAAGCAAATTGTACATGATATTCATTATCAATTCAATGTATTCACCTTATTTAATTATTTTTGCATCTTATTTAATTATTTTTACTTGTAAAATCAATAATTATTCAATATACTTATATTATTCTAGTCTTAGATATATTGCCTATTACATGCTATTATAATAATTTAAGGCACCATAGAAGGAGAAATTTTATGATCGTAAAATCTAGCAAAGAATTTAAGTCTGCAGTATTAAATAAATTAGGCTTTAACGAAATCAAAAAAGAAAATTACACTTTATATACAAATAAAAATACTCCTGAGCTTGGTTACCTGATTAGTTTTGCAAGGGAAGGATATTATAACTTAGGTATTGCAGACTACACTATTCCTGAGAACTTTTCTTTATCTTTTGCTAATCCTGAACATTTAATGCGTTTTGGACTAGTCTATAAAGGAATTACAGAATTTAAAATTGAAAATAATCCTGTGTCTTCTTTTACGCCTTCTTCTTTCTTTGTTATTGAAAAAGATTTAAAAGGCCATCAAAAATGGAAAAAAGGACAACATTATCATGGAACCGAAATAACTATATATGAAAAATACTTTACTGAGGTAATAAAACCTAACTTTCCAAATATCATTGATTTTGATTCTTTAATTAAAAATTATACCTATACTTATTTGCCTTTAGAAATTGTAGAGATTATTCACCAGTTGCAAAGTCTAGCAAACAAGAATTCTTTAAATAGTATTTATTTAGAAAGCAAAATACTTGAGTGTATTGCTATTTTAATAAATGAAATTACTAAATCTCCGGAAAATGCTTTTACTAATCAAATTAACTATGGAAACATTAATATTGGCAATAACAGAATAATAAAGTTAACTTCCTCTGATATTCATTCTATTCAAAAAGCTCATGATATTTTATCGAAAAATTATTGTAATCCACCCAATATAGAGAATTTGAGTAAATTAGTATTTTTGAACGAACAAAAGTTGAAAGCAGGATTCTCAAAACACTATCATATGTCCATTGGTGAATATACAAATCATATTAGAATGACTATCGCAGCTAATCTTTTATCTACAACAGATCTAAGCATTGAGGAGATAGCTTATAAAGTAGGTTACAATTACTCTGCAAATTTTTCTAAAATGTTTAGAAAGACCTATGGAAAAACTCCATTACAATTTAGAAAAACAAAATAAAAAATTAAAAACCCTTTGTCAATTAACAAGGGTTTTTCAATAATTATCTTAACCAAAATATATATTTTTTAACTACCAAGTAATATTCCAATAATCATAATAAATAGTAATTTGCTTCAAGAAATATATGTATATTTTTACTTATATTCTTCTAATATCTGCGATAAGGTCTCAGTTTCAAATGGCTTCTTAAGATAACTCTTAGCTCCCAATGCCATACATTCATCTTTATAATTTTCATATCCTGATGCAGATATAACAATTACAACTGCTTCTGGATTAATATTCATTATCTCAGTTAATACATCAATACCATCTCTTCTAACATTAGAAATATTTAAATCTAAGGTAACAATATCCGGTTTTACATTCTTAAAACTTTCTAATGCTTCCTCCTTTGTTGATGCCTCAAAAAACATATACAGCCCATCTTTTTTTATTATCTTTTTCAAAAACATTCGCATATATGATGAATCATCAATTATTAGTACCTTCTTCATCCTAGTCCCCCTTTATATCTTTCAAAAATTATTTACTTATTTCCTAAAGTCCATTTAATAAAATAGATTTTTTATTTCACTAAAACCTTTAATACATTTATCTAATTCTTTTCTAACAGCTGCTTTTTCAAGATTTACGGACAACTCATAAATTGAAGTTATTCTTAAAGTTCCAGCAGATCCTTTTAACTCATGAGTCAACCTCGCTACTTTTTCAAAATCATTTTCATTAATGGCATCGTTAATACCTGTCAGCATATCTGGTAGACATTTTATGTAATCTTCAAATATTTCTTTTGCATCATCTTTACTAAGTCCTGTCTCTTCAATAAAGTAATCAATATTATTATTTATTATACTATTATAATCGGCTACAAACTCTCTCTCTTTAGTATTATCTTCTATTAGCTTAAACATAATATCAAAGTTAATTGGCTTACTAATATAATTATCCATTCCAGATTCAATACACTTTTCATAATCACCTGCCATAGCATTAGCAGTCATGGCAATAATTGTAGTATGCTTTTCACTTCCTTCAATAGCCCTTATTTTACGTGTACTCTCATACCCATCCATTATCGGCATTTGACAATCCATAAATACAACATCATAATCTTTTTCTTTCACCGCTTTAACAGCTTCACTACCATTCACCGTTACATCACAAGTCATTCCACGAGATCTCAGCATGCTTATAACAATTTTACGATTCATTTCATTATCTTCAACTAATAAAATCTTAGGTCTTAATTCATCTTTAACCTCGTTAATCACATACTTCTCTGTCTTTTTATCTTCTTTATCTGCTTTTTTTAAATTTAATGCTATTGCAATACAATTTAACAGATCGTCTCTTTTAACTGGTTTAGTCAAATAAGACGAAAAGCCATATTTCTTGGCAGCAATGCCATCTCCTCTTTGAGTTGAAGAAGTTAAAAGTATTAGTTTAATATCCTTTGCAAATGGTATTGTTTTTAATGTAGTTGCAAGTTCATAACCATTCATTCCTGACATTTGATAATCTATAACAGCAATATTTATTTTATTTTCTGTATTTGCATTTGAAAGTATTGTAGTAATAGCACTAGTAGCATCTTCAGCTTCAAATATTTTAAGTCCGGTTTCACGAATATATGAACTAATAACTTTTCTGCTATTACCATTACCATCAACAATCAAGATATTTATATTATTAAACTTTTCGAAATCAAATTTCTGCTTACAGACTCTTTTTCCTATCTGTAATCTCACATTAAATTTAAATACTGACCCTTCACCCAGTATACTCTCAACAGAAATTTCACCACCCATCAATTTAACTAATTCGCTAGATATAGCTAGTCCTAATCCAGTTCCTCCATATTTCCTAGTGGTTGAAGTATCTGCTTGACTAAAAGATTTGAAAATCTTACTGACATCCTCAGTACGAATTCCAATGCCAGTATCCTTCACTTCAAAATTAAGCAAGGCTACTTCATTCTCTTCCTCTAAATAATCAACAGCAACTGAAATTTCACCACTTTCAGTAAATTTGACTGCATTGCTTATAAGATTATTTAATATCTGCTTAAGCCTTGATGGATCTCCAATAACTTCTTCTGGAACTTTAGAATCAATCATTGAATAAAGATCTAGTCCCTTTTCTGTAGCCTGGGGAACATGAAGTGAAACAGAATCTTCAATAGTAGTTCTTAAATTAAATTTAATTTGTTCCATGACTAATTTTTTAGCTTCAATCTTAGAAAAGTCTAATATATCATTGATAAGACATAACAATACATCTGAAACAGATTTGGCTTCACGTATAAATTCTTTTTGCTCTAATGACAAATCAGTTGATTGTAAAAGCTCAAGAAATCCAAATATCCCATTCATTGGTGTTCTTATTTCATGAGACATATTGGCAAGGAATTGGCTCTTTGCAATATTTGCTGCTTCTGCTTGCTCTTTTGCCTTATATAACTCAATTTCTGCCAAACGTTTTTCAGTAATATCTTCAGCAGTGCAAATAAGATATTTAATATTACCTGCTTTATCCCATTGCGGTTTACTCTTAATTTGAAGTATTCTATCTTCACCCTTCCAATTCTTAACTTCAAGTTCCATTTCCGCTGGTTCATTCTGTTGAAACAATTTCCAACTAACTTCAGAAAACTTATTTGCAGTATCTATATCAAATATATCATATAGGTCTTGATATTCTAAATCACTTTTCTTCTTCCCAAAAAACTTTGCATGAGCTTCATTAACAGTGGCATAAGAAGTAACATTTTTCAAAGCCCAAAGCTGAGATTCTGAATTATTAAGCAAAATAGCTTGTCCATTAAGTATTGATTCATATTCTTTTTCCTTTAGCAGCCTTACTCTTGTATATGAAAAAACCTTTGAAATATTTATTAATATTTTGATTTGTTCCTCTTCCCATTTCATAGGTTTTTCTAGACTTTCATAACCTATAAACCCGACTAATTCTTTATCACTTTTTAATGGAATCGCTAAAAAAGATTTTATTTTCTCTATACTGAAAGCTTCTTTCTCAAATATTGCTTCAGAAGAAAGTTCCTCTACACTATCTATTGCGACAAAATCATTATTCTTAATCTTACGAAACAACCATGGAAGAGCATAAACAACTTCTTCTTGCATACTTTCTCTTTTGGGTCTTATACATTCTCTATTCCACTGGCATTCTATTTTCATAAAAGTAGGATCTTTTGAAAAATAATATATATAAACTCTATCTAAGTTAAAAAACAAACCAATTTCTTCTAATGTCTTTTTTAACTCATCATGATAATTAATACGATCTACATCAAAAAACTTCTGAAAAATGTTATTAATTAGTTTTAAATAATCACTAGAATGTCTTATATTCATATAACTTCCTCTATTACTCATAAACTCCCTCCAAAACTTAAATATCACAGTTTTTTATAATAAAAAGAGTTAATTCCGCTAATAAATCAATTTCATAAGGTTCTGAAAGCATATTGCCATCTTTATCATATATAACTTTTACTACAGGCCTCATTGGCATGGAATTATTCTGCTTTACTACCAACCCTTTTTCCTTTGAACTTAAAATAACTCCACTTCCTGTTGGAAAAGCAGCTATATTCATTGTAAATTTTCTCACCATTTCTTCATCAAAATAAATATTACTCATCCCTACAAGATATTCAATAACCTCATATACAGTTCGACATTGCTCCGTGCCTCTACCAGCTATTAAATTATCAAAAACATCACAGATGGATACTATCTTTGCTATTTGATTTATTTCATCACCCTTTAGCTTAAATGGATAACCACTACCATCACTTCTCTCATGATGCATTAATGCAGCTACTTTAACATATGCATTCCAAACATATTGCTCTCCTAAAAAATCATACCCAACCTTTGGATGCATAAGTTCAATATATTGATCTAATTCTTCCTTAGTCTTAAACTGCGATAAAATTTTCTTGTCATTTAGAATTTTCACTTTACCTATATCATGGAGTAATGCACCTGTTGCTATATCTCTAAGTTTTACCATATTGTATCCCATATGTGTTCCTATTATTGTAGACAACACACAAACATTTACTGAATGTGAATATATATTATTATCACTTGCACTTATTTCAGAAACGTTTGTCAAAACATTTTTATTGGAAAGTACATCTTCAATAACTGAATTTACCGAATTCATAACACTGTTATTATCAGTTTTTCCTTCCCTACAATATTTTTCAACCATTTCCTTAACCGCATGTTTCCCCATTTGCCTTGTCTTTTCAGAAATGCTTTCTTCAATAACTACATTTTTTGACATATCATCGTCAATATATACTGAATTAATTCCAAGTTCTTTAATTCTTTCAATATAATAAGGCCTAAGTTTTACGTTAGCACCAAGTAAAACTCTGCCTGATTCATCATAAATCTGCCTTCCAAGTATTTCATCTCCCTTAAGGCTGGAGACACTGACAATTCTCATATAAACCTCCATAAGTAATAACTACGCTAAAAAATGTCATGCTCTTACCAAGTAGTTAACTAAGAGCAATAAGTATCAATTCTTAATTAAAATATTAGCATATTCCCATAACTTTTACTACATAAGTTCAACATACGTTCCCACTATTATAACAGTGAATATCTTTTAATTTACGCTACCCACTTGAGTAAAAAAGGTCAATATACATTAACTATTAAGATAATATATATTGACCTACTTTACTACTAATATAATTAAACTCACAAAACTATTTTAGTGCCCGTTTTTCATCAAATCTACTACAACAGGATCCTTTGATGCTATGCCTTGTGCCTTTAGCTCCCTAATCTTTTCTTTAAATTGTGGAAGATACTTTTCATGCGCTACTAATAATTCATTTAATACTCCTATCGCTTCACTTCCCTTTTGAACTAATGGATTTATTGTAAATGCCTGCAATGCCATTCCATAATCACCGGATAATGCAGCACTTATTGTGCATTCTTCCATTGCTTTCATAACTTGAAGTTGGCCTTTTTCAAAGGATCCCATCTCTCCCCATGCAATTGGTTCTGCCCCATTAGCAGAAATTAATGAAGAAACTTCAACTATAGAATCCGAATCAAGACAAGGTATAGCCCCATTATTTTCAGTACTTACAACCATATGAATTCTCTTATTATTATATATTGCACTTATACATTCACAAGCTGCGTCACTATAATATGCACCACCACGCTTTTGAAGCTCTTCAGGCTTTTTATTTAAGTCTGGATTCCTATACACTTCAAAGAGTGCTGCCTCTACCTCTTTCATCTGTTCTGCACGAGTTCCACCTTTTTTGAAATCTTCTATACTATGTTCTAGCATCTCTTTTTCTGAATAGTAATAACGATGATATCCACAAGGCAATAAATTTACAGAATGTAATAACTCTAATGAAAATTCAGCTTGAAAGATATTTACTGGAGTTCCCCCTTCCTTTTCGTTGATATGTTCTATTAACTTATCTGTTATCTCTTTTCCATCTTCATCAAAAACCTTATGCCAATGGAAATGATTTAAACCAGCAAACCGATAATTTAATTGTGATAAATCCTTTCCAACAATTTTGGGTTCACTCATCATTGAAACTACTGGAACATTACATAGACCAATACACTTTTTCCATCCAAAATGTTTAATAACTGCTTCTGTAATAATTCCACTAGGATTAGTAAAATTGATTAGCCATGCATCTGGACATAACTCTTCCATATCCTCAACAATATCTTTTATTACAGGAATTGTCCTAAAGGCCTTAAACATTCCACCAGCTCCATTTGTTTCTTGACCTAACATTCCATGCAGGGCTGGTATTCTTTCATCTTTAATTCTTGCATCTAATAATCCTACTCTAAATTGTGTTGTTACAAAATCTGCACCTCTTAATGCTTCTTTTCTATTTAATGTTGTAAACACTTTAACATTATAAGGAGTTGCATCCCACATACGCTGAGCTAGTTTTCCAACAATCTCTAACTTCTCTTTTCCATCTTCTATATCAACTAACCATATTTCACTTATTGGAAGTTCATCGTATCTCTTAATAAACCCTTCCATTAGTTCCGGTGTATAGCTGCTTCCTCCTCCAATTGTTACGATTTTTATAGCCTTCTCCATAATATCCCTCCATAAACTATTTTACTTATAATATATTTATTAAAGTCTTATTCGTCTATAGAAGCATAATATTCTGATTCTTTTTTCTAAATATTATTATTCTAAACATATTTTTTTGAAACTTTCTGAAACTTTCCATTTAAAATATAAAAAGCTCATCTCTTAGATATAATATTTAGTTACTCATTAATCTTTCTGTCGTCAACCACACCAGTAACTTTTTGAATATAATCAATATTTTTTTCATAATCTATTTTAAAAATGCAACTAAAAACAACATCTAGCATATACTGCATTGCAATATGAGATGAAAACTGAGATATTCTATTCCTCAAGTTTTCTCTATCACTTATATACAGATGATACTTTATGTAATTTGGAACAACGCTAGTTCCCACTCTTCCTATCCAGATTACTTCTACTCCATTTTCATGTAACACTTCTACAATAGAAGGTAAAAAAGTTGCTTTTCCAGAATATGATAATATCAGAGCTACATGTTTTTTACTTGATGCAGTTGCTGTACAACGCTGTTCATAAGAGGATCTTGGACAATTAACCATTCTACCAATTGAACGCATTTTATCCTGAAAATTCTCTGCTACATTAATATTATGTGCATGAGTATATATATCAATAACTTCTGCATTATGTAATAATACTACAGCTTTATGCAATTCCTCCACATTAATAGAATTATAAGTATCCGTTATTGAGGCTTCATATAGCTTTAATAACTTTTGAGCTATTATTCCCTGAGTATCATTTGATGCAAAAGGAAAATTAACATCAATTTCTTCTTTCCTTTTCCCATCTTCTACAATATCTTGAACAAGCTTTACTTTAAGTTCATTAAATCCATCAACCCTAATTTTTTTGCAAAACCTATGAATTGCAGATTTTGATACAAAAGTCTTTTCAGAAAGATCTTGAATAGACAATTTTTGAACTTGTTCTTTATTTCTCAGAATATATTGTGCTAATTGATTTTCTGTTGGGGTTAAATTATCACAGCATTTTATCATATTCTCTATTGTCATAATTATATCTCCTAATTCATTTTGTTTCAGTTTTTCCACTGTGGCTTAGTATTTACAAAACAATATATTTTTCTTTTATTTAATAATAAGTACTTTAAAAGTACAATTCAAGGAAAATTATTTACACTTATAGCTCAGGGCGACTCTCACAGTACATATCAATATAATAAGTATCAAATCTCTTTAAACTCGAATCACGCATAGCCTGAATAAGATCTGCTTCCTTTCCTGCAATCTGTGGTGTGAATTTTGTTCAACTAACTACATCTTCACGTTTTTACTATTGTAATTTCAAATGTTATTGAATCTATTACTTCCTAACGGTATTTTGTTTTAAAACATACTAAAAAATCATCTTTCCTAATTTATATACCTTAGGTAATTTCTTTTTCGATTAAGAACTTGAATTATCACCAAAAATTTTTCAGCAAGCTTCCACTCTCTGTAATGCACCTGCCACCTTCCAATTATTGTTGAATCTTCACCTCTAAATTAATCTAAGGTTTTTTAAAGGAGTGCCGCTAATAATCTTGCGACACTCCTTTTATTTAAACATAACAATACTCACAAATAGTAGTACTTACTTTACAATTTTATTTCTTATAAATAATTATCGTAAATTTATATACTTTTATTAACCAATGTCGATGACATTACCACCATAACAAGAAAACATACAACTACCCTTACAAGGTATACAACCACGTCCTTTTATACTTTCTCCTTTTTCACCGATTTTTTTACTAAACAAATGTTTCATTAAAATCACCCTTTCTATAATAACTTTTTCAATCTACTATTTGCTGCATTATTATGTTAAAAACTAAATAACTTACTCACTTTGTTGTACTATAAAAATCTCAGATGTATTAAAGTCAATCTTACATCGCGCTTCATCACCAATCTTCCAATGGTATTTTTCAGTTATATCAGACATCCATTTTTTATATGCTACTTGATTTTTTTCTAGGTCAGCTACTATTCTGATGTGTAAATCTTTTTTTTCTTCATCCGAATATGGTTGGCTATCCAATGCATCCATAAGCTCCTCTAAGGCCCACTTTCTCTCTAACAGCATTAAAATTTCTTCCCTCTCATTTAGCTTTAGATTCCCTAGTTTTTCTTTAAACACCTTCAACACTCCTAACATTATTTAATAACTTATCAAGAGGATCAATGTAGTCTATTGGTCCAATAATTTCTTCACTAGATATAATTTTTTGTTTGTTTAATTCTAACTGTAGTTCTCTTGATTTGTTTCTTTCAATATTGCTAATTACACACTGTATCTTTGATGGAGTATTTATCTCCCCTGTAAGCTTTTTATTGAGGTATTTGCATCTCCTACAGTGGTAAGCATCACAACTTGAACATATAGGTGCATTCTTTAACTCAAGTAGATAATTATTTTTTATGTGTATTCCATTAACTAAATCACCTATATAGTCGTCAGGGTTGTTAAAATAAAATGCAGCACATATATAAATTTTCCCATTTGGAGCAAGCGTAAATGTATTTTCCCCTGCATCACAATTACACATATCGTTTAAATCCAATCTATCTGTAAGTACATTGATTTCTAAAGGATTTTCATTCTTATAAGTATCAATTACAAAACTTTTAAGGTTATCCAACTGCTCCCTATATACATCTATATCACAAGTAACCCATTTATCTATATTTTCTAATACTACATTTATCCTTGAAACAGCTGGATAGATTTTTCTAACAAATTCATTCAATTTATCTATATTAGCTCTGGATATTAGAAGGATGCAATTTCCTTCAAATCCCGTAGGAATTTTTGTATTATTGTCACATATAACAATTGTATTTTCCGATATTTTATTTGCTTTTCCATCTACAATATTAATCCATTCTGTACTTTCATCCTTTAAGGTTCCTAGTATAACAGGTGTGAAGTTGTTTTTTTCGCAAAACTTCAGTCCTTCATCAAACATCTGCTTGTCCATAACATTAGATGTGTTTCGCCAGTTTCTATATGTACAGTGTGGCGTAATATCATCTGATGTAATTATCTGCATATATGCAGCATTGGAATCTTCTTCATAGGTCTCCTTCATGCTTTCTCTATATCTTTTCCTTGGCGATACAATCCCCGTAACTTTTTCAAATTTATTCCAGAAATATTCACAAGCTCGAACATTAGCTTTATGCATTTTACAGTTAAAAGTAGCTCTTTGATATATTGTATCTGTATCTGCCGCATCGTAATCAAAACCTGTACACCATGCACAGCCACTTGCTACTTCACAATTCACGCACTCTTCTTTGCTCTGAGACTCTAAATTTAATGCTTGGAAAGGTCTTATCATATCCTGATTTATACCATTATCCATATCCCCTATGCATAAACCCTTATGATTATTTAAAGTAAAATCAAGAAATCTAAGACAAGGAAAAAACCTTCCTTGATAGTCTATTGCAAGCATTTTACCTGCCCCGCAATAATTCTTCTTTAAATCCTCTTTTCTTAAAGGGAATCCTATTGAAGGAGAAAAAAATCTTACTGAATATTCTCTCCATAAATCTTTTTCTAATATATAATCTGCAAGTTCTTTTAACTGATTCTCAAATATCAGATCATCGCCTTCATGCCAAACATCCTCAAACACTACATTTGCAGTAACAGTCTTTATACCATTTTCCCATAAGCTTATAATACTATCCTTAAGATATAAGAGGTCCTCGTGGGCAAAAGTTGACTTAGTTACAGATCCCGGAAATTGCTTTAACCACAAAGGAACATTTTTCATTACATTATCGTATGACCCATCCCCATGAAGATTTACCCTTTGCATGTCATGCTTTATTTTATTTCCGTCAACACTTAACCCTATAGAAAGATGTCCTCTGTTCTTTTTAATATATTTTTGTACTGCCGGAGTATCATATAGAATTCCATTACTTGAGAAATTAAACCTGAAACTATTAAACCAAGGATGGTCAAGTATATACATTTGAAATTTAATATAATCAGTTATTTGGTCAATCAAATCAATTTCTAAAAATGGTTCACCCCCCACAAATTCCCACACGACAGCTTCTTCATCAAATATCTCTCTATTCTGAAGTATATAATCAACGGTTTTTTTTGCAGTTTCAAAGCTCATTTTATTTTTAGTGTTTTTTCCAGTCATATAGCAGTATTTACATGCAAGATTGCACTCCTCTGTAACTGAAAAAGTTATTGTTTTAGCTAAGCTTTCTTTCCATGATTCTCTCATCTCTCCCATCATAACTTTGCTTTTTGAATTCATAAATTAATCACCTTCCTATTTATCTAAAATTGACCATTAGTAAAATCCCACACACTCATTATTTATGCGAATTTACAAGGTATGACAAACTTCTTTATCACTATAATTTATAGAAACAATTTATCCTTACTGGATTTTTAATCGTTTTCCGAAACACTTTGACAACAATATCCTGGCACATACCCATGCAACTTTCCAATAATCGTAACAGTAAATATTTCAAGGAGAATTATGCGTTCTGTACAGGATGCAAGCGTTACCATTCCAGATTTAAGAACACAGGCCTGAAACCGTATGTGGATAAGAAATAAAGTTTCTGTTGCCAAACTTAATATCATTGCCCACATCAGTTTGCTGACAATAATAGCTGATGTTATCACTCAATCTGGACAGTCCTACTGAAAACTAAAATCAGTAAAACAAACTGCTTGTCCCAAATTGGAATGATCTATAATCACTTTTCGTAAGTTTGAGATTTACGTTAGCTTTCCTATGCCTTAATCTTAACCAGTTCAACCTGTGATAAGACTTCACTTTTTAATCAGGTTGTTTTGCTCATTTTTGAGTTTAATTATAAAATAGAGAACAGTTTTAATGCACCTAATTTTACATTTTAGAACTCTATTTCTATTTCACACGGATTATCGCTTCCACATTTTTTATTATATTACTTTTTTTTACATTGTCAAGTTTATGTTAAACGCAAAATTCCACATTTTTCGAGATAAATAAGGCAACAAATATCTAATTATTATAATTATCAGATTTATTTGACCCGCTCAACTGTGAATACGCAAAGACTATCAATGTTCTATATGAAATAGTAAAATATCGCTTTTACCCATCACGTAAGATTTTGCCACATGTTCTGCCACTTATTCTCATATAAAGATAAGACGCCGAAATCGCAATCAAAGGTTTTTGTATCGGCAAATACAACTAACAAATAAATTAAATTATACTACCTTCCATGCCAGACTCTTAAAAGTTTAATTTATGCTAGAAAGCTGTATTTCTATCCTTACTACTGTTTCTATTACAGATACTATTATTACTTGTACAATGTATACACTTCCTGCAGAGAATCCATTAATGATGCTTTAAGGCAACCAAATAAGCTATGAAAAATTCCTATATAGCTTGCTTCAAAAAGAATATGATATAAGACACTACAACCTAATTCAATCAAGAATAAAAAGTGCATCTTTCCCTTACAAAAGATATCTAGAAAACTTAGATATTTCAACTCTTCCAAAAGATGCACAGAATCAATTAAAAAGTTTAAGTGTTCTCCAATTCATCAAGGAGGGGGCAGGGCTACTCTTCATCAATATTAGTCCATGCCAATGTTGGGCACACTAAACAAGGACAGTAAGATTAACTTACTGTCCTCTGATAACTTATTTATATTTTATTTTTCATATTATAAAATCATGTGTTTTTTAGAAAAACCTTTGCAAGCCCTCATTCTACCAGCATATTCTTAAGAATATTACCATAAAAGAATATTACCTATTTTCTTTCTAGCTTCACCACATTCTCCACGTGACTCGTTTGTGGAAACATATCAACTGGTTGAACTTCCACAGTCCTATATCCAACATCATCTAATATCTTTAAATCTCTAGCCAAAGTACTAGGATCACAAGAAACATAAACAACTCTCTCAGGTTTTGTTTCTCCTATAGCATATAATAGCTTAGCATCACAACCTTTTCGAGGAGGATCAACAACTATAACATCAGCCCTCACTCCATCTTTGATTAGTGCTGGAATAACTTCTTCAGATTTACCCACAGTAAACTCAACATTATCCACATTATTTACCTTAGCATTCTCTCTAGCGTTAATAATTGCTGGCTCTATTATTTCAACACCATATACTTTCCTAGCCTTTTGAGATAGAAATAGAGTTATAGTTCCTGTACCGCAGTAAGCATCAAATACAGTTTCCTCTCCTGTAAGACCAGCAAATTCTAATGCCTTATTATATAAAACTTCTGTCTGAACTGGATTAACTTGAAAGAATGATAATGGTGAAATATTAAACTTAAATTCACCTATGTAATCTTGTATAGTGTCACTGCCATATATAGTTTTACATTCTTCACCTAATATAACATTAGTATTTTTAGGATTTACATTTAATACAATACTTTTAAGTCCTTCTATTGACTCTATAAGTAATTTTTTTAATTCATCCAAGTTAGGTACATCCTTATTGGTTGTAACTAAGACTACCATTACTTCTCCGGTCTTAAAACCTTTCCTTATCATGATATGCCTTACTATTCCCTTAGGATTATATTCTCCATCTAAAGTCGCTGGTTCTATATTATTTTTAATAATCCAATCCTTAGTTATTCTACTAACTCTATCTGCTACTTCATCTTGTATTAAGCAACTGTTTATATCTATTATATTATGACTCCTTGGTGCATAGAAGCCTACTACTATCTTTCCATTAACTCTACCTATAGGAAGCTGCACCTTGTTTCTATATCTATATGGATTACTTTCCATTCCTAGTGGATATTTAACTAATTCCTTAGACAAGCCACCTATTTTAGAAACACAGTCTCTTACCCTTTCCCACTTAAAGTCTAACTGTTTCTTATAGTTCATATGTTGCACAGAACAACCGCCACATCTCTTAAAATGATCACACTTTGGTTCTTCTCTCATTTGTGAATTTTCTATTATCTCCTCAAGCTTACCATATGCGTAGCTCTTTTTTACCTTTACTATCTTAACACGAACCTTTTCACCAGCTAATGCGCCTTCTATGAAGATCGGAAAGCCATCTAATTTTGCTATACCTTCTCCTTCATACCCTTCAGCTATTATATCTAAAATATATTCCTTATTCTTTTCTACCAATTAAAATCACCCTTTAAATTTAACTTCAATAAATTATATCATATATATTTTAATTTGGATTCTAGGTTAGTAAATAATATATAATTCAAATTATAAATCAGAAAATTTCTGTATATAATAGCCATAAACTTATTATTTAATAAATGTTTCACACATTGTCTCTGTTTCTTCTCTAGCTCCATCTCCCATTACAGAGATATCCCTTGCCCCACATATTCCACCTCCATTATAAAAGCAGTTTCTAGCATGGCAATTTACTAGTGGGCTTAATTTTATTTCATCCTGTGAAGAAAAAATTTGCATTACTTCTCCAGGAAAATTTGTACTTCCTATGGCCCTGAATTCATTTGATACTGTATCAAGTCTAAAACTTGAGCAGTATGTATTCTCACTTGTATTAGAATTTATCCCCTGAACCAATATTTCTTGAGCGGAACATAATCCCCCTTCATTATAAACACAACTTCTTGCTGTACAATTTAATTTAACCATTTCACTTACTCCTAATATATTCATTTTATATTTTAGTCTAAACATATTATGAAAAATTATTCTTAAATACAAAAAAAATGCACCCTTACGGGTGCAAGTACAGAATCAGTTGCCATTTAATTCCATAATAAGATTATACCTTATTTTATATTGTAATATACATTATATCCTAATATATTTAACTCTATTTGTAAACTTTTCGTTAACTTTACTTATAACTTGCTAAACTTAGCATCTTAGCCATCTTATAATTATAAATTACTTTCGATATATCAAATATTAACCCATTTGTTAAGAACACAGTATCCTCTATTATAGTTGCTGGATCCCCTTCATCCAGACACAAAAGCTCACTATGCTCTTCATCTAATTTATCACAATAAATAATTTTGTCCGCAAAACCTATATTAAGTTTTAAGTCCTTACGTATATACTCATATATAGATTTTTCCACTATCTCATTATTTAAGTAAGGTACAATATCCTTATTATAATAGGAGTATTCCACTGCAAAATTTTCCTCATCCAAAAATCTAAGTCTTTTTACAAAATAGAGGTTTGTCCCCTCAGCACACCTCATTTTCTCTGCAATTTCTTCACTAGCTTCTTCTACCCTTAACTCAAGAAGCTTTGTAGTTATCTTTTTTGATGGAAAATCTCCAGTTAATCCTCTCATATTACCTAATGTAATATATCCTTCCTTAGACGTTTCCCTAATAAAAATCCCACTTCCTTGAACCTGATATATATATCCCCTATCCGCGAGCAAACTAATTGCTTTTCTTATAGTATTCCTACTTACTTTATATTCTCTCATTAGCTCTTCTTCTGTAGGAAGTTTCTTACTTTGTTCATATACTCCAGATATTATATTCTCTTCTATTGAATTTCCTATTTCTTTATATTTTATCGCCACCTATTATTCCTCCTACATAGCTAATTAAGTTTAAAACTTTTACATAATTATATTGCAACACACTTCACAAATTATGTAAAGAGTTTTTTATCATAAGATATGCTAAAGTTCTTCCCCTCTTGTCTCTATAACATTCTTATACCAGTAGTAAGAATACTTTTTCTTTCTTGCCAAATTGTTATTATGATCTACGTATATAAATCCATACTGCTTTTTATACCCATTTAGCCAGCTTAATAAATCTATTACAGACCATGCATAATATCCTTTCAAATTAACCCCTTCACTAATTGCTTTCTTAACAGCTCTTAAATGCTCTTCAATAAACTTAGCTCTTGGAACATCTAAAATTTCATCTTCAATAATTAGATCTATGTCCCCTAATCCATTTTCAGTAACATATAATTTTATATCGCCATATCTTTCCTTAAGCATTTTGGTCCCATCAACAAAAGCCTCAGGAGATATTTCCCATCCCCACTTTGTATATTTTTTATCTTTCATAACAACTGATTTAAAATATCCATCGAAATACACTCCACCAGCAGCTCCAGTAGGACTTTGTTTTTCATTTGAATTTATATCATAATTTTTAGCTACCCTCATTGGTTGATAATAGTTCAATCCAATGAAATCATTATTATCTGCATTTCTCTTTAATACATCTAATTCATCTTGAGTCATATCTGGTAAAACATTTCTTTCCTTTAAAATGTTGGAAACATATTCTGGATACTCTCCCTTTAATATAGGATCGTAATACCAATATAATTCAAAATTATTAGCATGTTTAGCCGCATCAACATTTTCTTCATTATTATCAATGCTAAACGCAGGATTAAATACATGAGTTATTCCAATTTCACCATACTGTTTTAACTTTTTATATACTTCCACTGATTTAGCATGTGCAACAAATACATTATGCGTTGCTTGGAAGTATTTCTTTTGGTCATTTTCAATAGCTGGTGGATGTGCTGCACTCATATATCCTGATTTACAAAATACTATTGTTTCATTAAATGTAATCCAGTGCTTTACCCTATCACCAAAAGCTTTAAAACATGTTTCTGCATATTTTACAAATGCATCTATTGTAGCTTTATTCGTCCATCCTCCTTTTTCTTCTAATACTTGAGGCATGTCCCAATGATAAAGAGTTACAAAAGGTACAATTCCATATTTTAAGCATTCATTTATTAAGTTATTATAAAAATCTAATCCTTTTTGATTAACTTTTCCATCACCATTTGGCATAATTCTTGGCCAAGATACTGAAAATCTGTAAGATTCTAATCCCATTTCAGCCATTAACCTTACATCTTCTTTATATCTGTGATAGTGATCAACAGCAACATCTCCATTTGTTCCTTCAAACGTCTTTCCTGGTATCTTAGAGAATACATCCCAATTTGAAACGCCTTTACCGTCTTCATCCCATGCACCTTCTACTTGATAAGCTGCAGATGCTGCACCGAATAAAAAATCCTTTGGAAATTTCATCAATTAATCCTCCTTAACTATATTTTTGCCCATAAACAAAATTCATTGTAATATATATAATTTATAGGTACAAATATAGTTTATAGTATTTTCTTGCCTTTGTAAATGATTTCCTTAAGACTTTTTTCGTCATTTTTTAGTTATTTTTACTTTACTTACATAGACCACTTAGCTTTACTAACAAATTTATATAGTTCAACTTCCTTCATTATAAAAAAAGTTCCTGATTTCTCAGGAACTTTTTAAGATAAATTATTCTACAACGCTAACTTTCATTAAGTTAGTTGCACCTATTTTATCAACTGGAACTCCAGCAGCTACTACTACTGTATCTCCCTTTGTTATAAATCCATGTTCTTCAGCTATTGATACTGATTTTTCCATCATATCATCTGTTGATTGCATTCTATCAGCAACGATTGGGAATACTCCCCAAGAGAATGCTAATTGTTTAGCTACCTTTTCAGAAGGTGTAACAGCTATAACTGGGCATTCTGGTCTACATTGAGATATTCTCTTAGCAGTAGCACCACTTTGAGTTGATGATATTATTGCAGCAGCTTGTAATTCATTTGCAGCATTACAAGTAGCTCTTGAAATAACTCCAGAAATTGCTGGCTTATGAGTCTTAGCAGTTGAAACAGCCACTTCATACTTTAATTGCTTTTCAGTTTCTTCAGCAATCTTAGCCATTGTTTGAACAGCTTCTACTGGGTATGAACCATTAGCACTTTCACCTGATAACATTATTGCATCTGTACCATCTAAGATAGCATTTGCAACGTCAGATACTTCTGCTCTTGTTGGTCTTGGGTTTCTAATCATTGAATCAAGCATTTGTGTAGCAGTTACAACTGGCTTTCCTGCTGCGTTACACTTTTGGATTATCATCTTTTGAACTGCTGGTACATTTTCTATTGGAATTTCAACTCCAAGATCTCCTCTTGCAACCATTATTGCATCTGATGCTTCTAATATAGAATCTATATTGTCAACACCTTCTTGGTTTTCTATCTTAGAACAAATTAGGATGTGTTCTCCACCATTTTCTTTTAATAACTTTCTTATAGCTAATACATCATCAACTTTTCTTATGAATGATGCAGCTATCATAGTAACTCCAATTTCACAACCAAACTTAAGATCTGCTGCATCCTTTTCAGTTAAAGCAGGAAGTTTTATTGAAACTCCAGGAACATTAACTCCTTTATGAGTTCCTACAAGACCTGTGTTGTTAACTACACAATGAACTTTATTTCCTTCTACTGATTTAACTGTTAATCCAACTAGACCATCATCTATTAAGATAGTGTCTCCAGATTTAACATCCTTTGCAAGACCTGCATAAGTTACTGAACACTTAGTAGTATCACCTATAACTTCTTCTCCTGCATATATTGTAAAGTCTGTTCCTTTTTGTAATTCAAGCTTACTTGGTTCAAACTTTCCAGTTCTTATTTCTGGTCCCTTAGTATCAAGAATTATAGCTATTTCTCTGTTATATTTCTTTGATAATCTCTTAACCTTTTCTATTCTTCCGCCATGTTCAGCATGGTCTCCATGTGAAAAGTTATGTCTTGAAGCATTCATACCTGCTTCTATAACCTTTGATAAAATTTCATCACTTTCACTAGCTGGACCTATTGTACAGATCATCTTAGTTTTTCTCATGAAAATTACACTCCTTCTTTGTTTTCAAATTCACCTTTTATAAGAATTAATAAATTAAATATATAATAAATTAAATTTATAACTAATTATTTTGACAACACTTCGGCGATACTATATAGTTCTTCATCAAACTTTCTTTCAATAGCTAATGCTTCATCTATATCATCATCTACAATTTTATTATCTCTGATTCCAATAACTCTTGAAGTTTTTCCTTCTAGTAAAACTTCCACAGCCTTAGCTCCCATTTTTGAAGATAATACTCTATCGAAAGCACTTGGGCTTCCTCCTCTTTGTGTATGTCCTAAAATTGTTGCTCTTGTTTCTATTCCTGTTACTTCTTCTACTTCTTTAGCAAGATCAAATGCTCCACCAATTCCTTCTGCAAGAATAATTAAGTTATGCATCTTTCCAGCGGCCTTACCTTCTAAAATCTTTCTGCATAAAGCATCTTTATCAAAACCTAATTCTGGAACCAATATAGCTTCTGCTCCACCTGCAATTCCTGCATGAACAGCTATATCTCCACAATGTCTTCCCATTACTTCAACTATTGAAACTCTTTCATGAGAAGTAGAAGTATCTCTTATCTTATTTATTGCATCTATTACAGTATTTAGTGCAGTATCAAATCCTATTGTATAATCTGTGTAAGCTAAATCATTATCAATGGTTCCTGGAAGTCCTACTGTCTTAACTCCTAATTTCGACAAAAGTTTTGCTCCCATAAATGAACCATCTCCACCTATTACAACTAGTGCATCAACACCATATGCTTTAAGTATCTTAACAGCTCTTTTTCTTACTTCTTCTTGTTTGAATTCAAGACATCTTGCTGTTCTTAAAACTGTTCCACCTCTTTGGATAATATCTGATACTGATGTTCTGTCCATGTTGAATAATTCACCATTAATTAATCCAGCATATCCTCTTTTAACGCCCATTACTTCAAGTCCGTTCTCTAAAGCTGTTCTAACTACAGCTCTAATAGCAGCATTCATTCCTGGAGCGTCTCCTCCACTTGTTAAAATAGCTATCTTTTTCATTTTTGTTCCTCCTTACACACAGCCGGGACACCAAAAGTCCCATATATGTTAAATCTGTCCACTTATTAATTACCGACTTCTATTGTACAAAAATTATGAAGATTTATCAATGGAATTTGCAGAACTTTTACACTTGTTTTTGCACAAAACTACAAATTTATAGTTTTATTTACCATAACTATATTATACCCTACATAAAGCAATTTTATAGATAATTTATATATTTTTCACGAATTGATTATTGTAATAATTTTCATTTAAGTATTTATCAATTTAAACATGCTAATTTTGACCTTTTTCGCATTTTACCAATGTTTTTCTTAATATTATTTCAATTAATTCCGTATTTTTTCATTATTTTTCCAACATAAAATAATGACGGAATTTCGTAATAATTACAAAATCCCGTCATATAAATTATATTATAAATCTACAATTTTCACATTCTCTATGCCATACTTTTCTTTTATCATTTCAACGACTTCACTTTCAGAATTGATCCACTTATCTCTATTCAACCTATAATATTGTTTTTTGTCCGCTGCAAATACATAAATAGCAGTATTTCCTTCAAATCCTTCAATTAATCCCTTAAGTTCTCTATTAACTTCTCTAACTTTCTCTTCATTTTCGACCTTAATATAAACTTTTTCAGAATTTACCTTTTCTAGTCCTTCTATATTTTCACAAATTAACTTAGGCAATTCATCCTCTTTAAGACTTATTCTACCTTTTATTTTAACTATTGAATCAACTTGGATTAAGTCTCTAAGTTTATCCAGAGTTCTTGGGAATACAATAACTTCTATACTATCAGTTAAATCCTCCAAAACCAAAAATGCCATCATAGTATTGTTTCTAGTCACCTTTTGCTTAACGTCTGTAAGTATCCCACCAATAATAACTGTATCATTATCATTTAACGGAGGATCCTCTATTAATAATTCTCCATCAATATCATTGGATACACTTTCTTGAAGCATTTCATAAGACTTAAACACAGTTTCTATACTGGTTGAAGTTTGTAAATCTAAACTTTTTTTATATTCATCTAATGGATGCCCAGACAAATATAACCCAGTCATCTCTTTTTCCATAGCTAGCAAATTCTTTTTATTAAATTCCTTAATGTTTGGGAAATTCACTTTAGGTAAATCTATTGTATCTTCTGCTAATCCAAAAAGACTAATCTGTCCATCTATATTTCTTTTTCTTTCACTTGATACTCCATCCATTACCTTCTCATATACAGCTAGCAACTTGGATCTGAAAACATTAAAGTTATCAAGGACTCCTGCTTTAATCAAACTTTCTACTGCCCTCTTATTTACAGATGATATATCTATTTTGTCAATAAAATCTTCTAATGAATTAAAAGTATCTTTTTCTTCTCTTGCCTTTACTATACTTTCAATTGCATTAAATCCTACATTTTTTATTGCCCCTAAACCAAACCTTATACTATCTCCTTTAACAGTAAACTTCGAATAACTTTCATTAATATCAGGAGGTAACACCTGTATTCCTAAGCTTTCAGCAAACTTTATGTAATGAGCTACTTTCTCACTTGTCCCCATAACAGAGTTAAGCATAGCCGCTATAGTTTCCACTGGATAATACTTCATTAAGTAGGCTGTCTGATATCCTACAACAGCGTAGGCTGCAGCATGACTCTTATTAAATGCATATGACGCAAAATCCATCATAGAATCAAATATCTTATTTCCTATTTCTTCACTAATTCCATTCCTTATACATCCTGGAACTTCAACATTCCCTTCACCATCAAGTATTCCATATATAAAATTCTTTCTTTCTTCTTCCATGACCTTATGTTTTTTCTTTGACATAGCTCTTCTAACAAGGTCACTTCTCCCCCAAGAATATCCCCCTAGCTTTCTTACAATTTCCATAACCTGTTCCTGATATACCATAACGCCATATGTTACATCTAGAACACTTTCAAGTTCAGGAGTTAGATACTGCACCTTACTAGGATTTCTTTTACATTCCACATACTTTGGTATCTCAGCCATAGGACCTGGTCTATACAATGATATTCCAGCTATGATATCTTCTAAATTATCTGGCCTTAACTCTTTCATAAAGGAAGTCATCCCAGGAGATTCTAATTGGAATACACCTGCTGTTTTTCCTTCTCCTATCATTTTATAAACTTCTTTATCATCAAAGTCTATCTTATCTAAATCTATCTCTATACCTCTATTTTCTTTAATCATCTTAACTGCATCATTCATAACAGTAAGAGTTCTTAGTCCAAGAAAGTCCATCTTTAAAAGACCTAGTTCTTCTAATGTTGTCATTCCAAATTGAGTTACTATCATATCCTCATTTTTTTGAAGTGGTACATACTCAACTAAAGGTTTAGATGATATAACAACCCCCGCTGCATGAGTTGATGAATGCCTTGGAAGCCCTTCTAAATCCTTACTAATATCTATAAGGTTTCTTACCCTCTCATCACTCTCATAGACTAATTTTAACTCTGGATTTAATTCTAATGCCTTATCTATTGTTATTCCCAACATAGTAGGTATCATTTTTGATATTCTATCAACTTCTGCATATGAATAATTCATAGCTCTTCCAACATCTCTTATACACATTCTTGGCGCCATAGTACCAAACGTAATTATTTGTGAAACATCGTCTACCCCATACTTCTCTACAACATAATCTATAACTTCCTGTCTTCTTTCATAGCAGAAATCAGAATCTATATCAGGCATGCTTACTCTTTCCGGATTTAAAAAACGCTCAAAGATAAGTTTGTATTTTATAGGGTCAATTTTAGTTATGCCAAGAGTAAATGCAACTATAGATCCTGCAGCTGATCCTCTACCTGGGCCTGTAGGTATTCCTTTTTCATTAGAAAATCTTATAAAATCCCAAGTTATCAAAAAGTAATCTACATATCCCATTTGCTTAATAACACCAAGTTCATATTCAAGCCTATCAACATAGCTCTTTGCTTCTTCATTACTTTCTGCAAACTTTTTTATTGCTTCTAGGTTATATTCTTTTTTATTTAAATCTTGAAATACGTCATATCTAGAAATTAAACCTTTATAACAATTGTCCCTTAAATATTTAAAGGCTTCTACCCCTTCAGGCAGCGGGAACTTAGGTAATTTTGAATCATGAAACTTATAATCAAAATTACACTCTTCTGCTATTTTTATTGTATTCTCCAAAGCCTCTGGAACATATGAAAACATATCCCACATTTCTTCAGGAGACTTTAGATAGAATTGATCAGAAGGGTATCTTCTTCTATTTTCATCATCAACTGTTTTACCTGTTTGAATACACATTAAAATATCATGTGATTTTGAATCTTTTTGATTTATGTAGTGAACATCATTAGTTGCAATTAAAGGGATTCCTGTTTCTCTAGATATTTTTATATTATTTTCATTAACTTTTCTCTGCTCTTCCATGCCATGATTTTGAATTTCTAAATAAAATCCTTCTTTAAAAATGTCTTTATACAATAAAGCAACTTCTTTTGCTCTATCATATTCATCTCTTAGTAAATAATTTTGAACTTCTCCACCAAGGCAAGCACTTAAAGCTATTATCCCTTCACTATGTTTACTTAAAAACTCATGATCAACCCTTGGCTTATAGTAAAACCCTCTAATTGAAGCTTCTGAAACTATCTTCATTAAATTCTCATAACCAACTTCATTCTTCACTAGAAGCACTAAATGAGCTGTGCGATTTTCTTTATCAGGTTGCTTTATATCCATTGATTTACTTGCTACATAAACCTCACAACCTAATATTGGTTTAACGCCCTGCTCTTTAGCTTGCTTATAAAACTCTACACAACCATACATAACTCCATGGTCTGTAATAGCTATACTTTCCATCCCAAGCTCTTTAGCCTTTTTGATAAGTTTAGGAATTTTCCCTGACCCATCTAACAAGCTATACTCTGTGTGAAGATGAAGATGACAAAATTTCTTTTCACCCAAGTTCATCATCTCCTTAACTATATTGATACCTATTGACTTGCTCTTAATTCTTCTGCAATCTTTTCTATTTTCCTAAGTCTATGATTTACCCCAGACTTACCAACAGGTGGATCTAACATTTCACCTAACTCTTTTAGGGACTCATCTGGATAATTAAGTCTAAGTTCTGCAATCTCTCTTAAATTTTTAGGCAATCTCTTTAATCCTATTTGACTTTGTATAAGTTTTATACTCTCCACTTGCCTAACTGCTGCATTTACTGTTTTAGAAAGATTTGCTGTTTCACAATTTACAAGTCTATTAACATTGTTTCTCATTTCCTTCATTATTCTAATGTTTTCTAACTCTAACAATGAAGTGTGAGCCCCAAGAATATTTAATAAATCCACTATCTGCTCACCTTCTTTTATGTAAATAATAAAAGAATTTTTTCTTTGTATGACTTTTGAGTTTAAACCAAAACTATTAATAAGTTTACATAAATCCAAAGCATACTCTTCACTATGAGTAACAAACTCTAAATGATAAGTTCTTTCAGGGTTGCTTACACTTC
The DNA here is from genome assembly GCF_007115085.1 of Clostridium sp. HBUAS56017. Classification (NCBI taxonomy): domain Bacteria; kingdom Bacillati; phylum Bacillota; class Clostridia; order Eubacteriales; family Clostridiaceae; genus Clostridium; species Clostridium sp. HBUAS56017. The sequence continues at coordinate 170,455 of NZ_SULK01000005.1, forward strand.
CTCCCCCTAGAAAAGCTCCTCTAACATATGCTCTTTTTTCCGCTTCACCTTTAATCATGCTTTCCTGTATTCGATAATTTAAACTCATAACACCATCTACTTCTGCTAGTATTCCTGTATCCTGAAGTAAAGTTCTTACTCCCATTTCTTCATCAATAACAACCATATAAATGTTATTTTTCTTTAATGAATTACTTTTTTTCACCATTAGCTTAGAGTGAATATTAAAATGTATTTTTAACAAAGTAAATATCAACCTTGCACTTGAAGGATTTTCTGTTGTAATTTTAAAAGATAATCCCTTCCCACTAAAACTAATAGTCCCACTTACCTTCATTATAGCCGAAATTTGTGCTAATGCTTCTGATTTACTTAGCTCTGTATATCTTGCTATTTCTCCCTTAACTTTAGCTGAAAATGACATATTAATCTCCTTTAATCTATATTTAATATCCAAATTTATTTCTTTTTATAACACTTAATTATAGCATAAAACAATAATTCTTGTACTATTCAAATTTATCCTATATTCATATCAATAATACTAAAAAGAAGCACAAATTCATTACTTCTCGTGCTTCTTTTCTTCTTTTTCTCTTTCTTTAATTCTTTGAGATAAGTACATGTATTCAAATATTTTCTTTTTATCATATAGCAATTTCTTTTCCATTACTGTATCTATCAATACTTCTGCTAACTTTTCCGAATCATGTTTCACCGTATTGTTATTAACTTTTGCTATATTGGATAAAACTAGATGTACCCCTAAATCTTTAATTTCCTTTTCATCAACTTTCACTGGTATAGAATTATCCTCCTGATATTGATCTTTAACATCATCGGATAACTGGCCGGAATTAGCTATAACACAATCTACTATATCTCGCCCACCATACCTTTTTATTACCTTTAAATGATCTGAAACAGTAAATCCATCGGTTTCTCCTGGTTGAGTCATTATATTTGAAATATATATTTTTAGTGCCTCACTTCTTCTAATTGCTGTACTTATCTTTTTAACCAGCAAGTTAGAAACAACACTAGTATAAAGACTCCCAGGTCCTATTACTACAGCATCTGCTTCCTTAATTGCTTGCAAAGCTTCTGGTAAAGGTTCTGCATCTTCCGGATTTATTATTAACCTTTTTATTCTCGATTTTTGTTTAATAGCTTCTTCTGGAATCTGAGATTCCCCACAAACTGTTTTTCCATTTTCAAGTGTTGCAACTAATTGCATATCATCTAGTGTTACAGGTAAAACTTTTCCCGTTACTGCCAGTACAGAACTCATTTTTTGTACAGCATCTTCAAAATTATCTGATATGCCTGCCATTGCTGCTAGAAACAAGTTACCAAAACTTTGATTTTTTAATCTCCCATCTTGGAATCTATACTGTAGCAAATCGTGCATTAAAGGCTCTGTATCTGCTAAAGCTAATATACAGTTTCTTATATCCCCTGGCGGAAGCATCCCTAGGTCTTCTCTTAGATCACCAGAACCTCCCCCATCATCACCTACTGTTACTATGGCTGTAATGTTAGATGTATAATATTTCAACCCTCTAAGCATGGTTGAAAGTCCAGTTCCACCACCTATTACTACTATTTTAGGCCCTTTAACTAAAAGTCTTTTTTCATAAATAAGACTTTCTATCTTTTTGCTATCTAAAGATACTTTTAAGTAACCTTTATTAATCATAACTATTATTGATTTCATAGTTTCTGTAACAGCAGTATATATTACAAATATCCCTGTTATATTAAGAAAAATATAAAAAACTCGATAATATATATCATAAACTCTACGAGTCACTAATTCTGTAAACCCAAAAGCTATAAGTAAAACTCCTAAAACACCAAAAACTATCCACCGCTTAACTTTAATACCAGGTTTTAACCAATCCGTAAACCTCATAGTTTCTTTACCCCTTTATGAAGATCCTCACTTATATCTCTATGTTCTATCTTTGCATCAAATCCATCATTAGATAACAATTCGTGAACAGCATTAGCTATAGCCACTGAACGATGTCTTCCTCCTGTGCATCCTATTGATATAATTAATTGTCTCTTTCCTTCTTTTATATAATTAGGAATTAAAAACTTTAACATATCTTCTAATCTTGTTATAAATCCTTTTGTTTCTTTTTGATCTAAAACATATTTTTTTACAGGCTCATCATCTCCAGAATACTTTTTAAGTTCTGGTATATAAAATGGATTTGGTATAAATCTAACATCAAACACTAAATCAGAATCTACAGGTATGCCATATTTAAATCCAAAACTTAATACTGTAACAGAAAGTTGCTTTTCTGGCACTACTGCATCTCCAAAATATTCGTTTATCTTTCCTCTTAAATCCCTTATTGCATATTTAGATGTATCTATTATTATATCTGCCCTATCTTTTACCTCTCTAAGCTTCTTTCTCTCAGCATTAATACCATTAATAACTCTACCTTCTGGAGATAATGGATGACTTCTCCTTGCCTCTTTAAATCTCTTCACTAATATTTCATCTGAAGAATCTAGGAATAATATCTCATACTCAAACTCACTCTTCTTCAAATACATCAATGATTCAAAAAGATCATCAAAGAATACTCCGCCTCTTATATCTATTACTAATGCAGCCTTCTCTATATTCCCACCACTGCATGCTTCTGCTAATTTAGGAATAAGCTTAGGTGGCAAATTATCTACGCAAAAATATCCTATATCTTCTAGACTTTTTGTTGCTTCAGTTTTTCCAGCTCCTGAAAGTCCTGTAACTATAATAAATCTCATACTTTTCCTCCTAATCCTATCTCTTTATTCAGTTATATTATATCATATATTTATTAATCATTTCATAATTTACAATCAATGTTTTGTTCTTAAATTTTTATTGATTTTTTATAAAAAGTAAGCCATCTAAAATAGAAATTGAATCTCTATTTTAGACAGCAACTAAAATCTTAATCTTCACCTAATATTCTAACTTCCGGATGCAACTCCACACCGAACTGCTTCTTAACTTCATCTTGAACATGAGCTATCAAATCTAAAATTTCTTTGGCTGTAGCTCCACCTTTATTTATAACAAACCCAGAATGTTTTTCTGAAACAGCTGCACCACCTATAGAATAACCTTTAAGCCCAGCATCTTGAACCAACTTACCTGCAAAATATCCTTCTGGTCTTTTAAATGTACTTCCAGCAGATGGATATTCCAATGGTTGTTTTTCTTCTCTTCTTCTAGTAAGTTCATCTACCCTATTCATAATAGCTTCCTCTTCGCCCAACTCTAGCTGGAATATAGCACTCACGACAACAAACTTTTCCTTCATAACCTTTGAAGTTCTATACCCTAATTGAAGCTCATCTCTATCAAGTACTATAATGTTTCCATTACTATCAATTACTTCTGCCTCTTTTATTACATTTTTTATTTCTCCATCATAGGCTCCCGCATTCATGAATACAGCTCCACCTACAGTTCCCGGTATTCCACATGCGAATTCAAATCCAGTTAATGACTTTTCCAAAGCTTTAGCCGATACGTCTTTAAGTAATACTCCAGCTTCTGCTTTAATAAAATTACCCTTTGTCTGGATATTATTTAGGTTAGTCAACTTTATTACTACGCCTCTTATACCCCCATCCTTAACTAAAAGGTTAGATCCATTGCCTATAATATAATAAGGAATATTATTCTCTTTGCATACTTCTATAGAGCTTACCAATTGTTCAACAGTTGTTGGACTTAATAATATATCTGCTGGACCTCCAACTTTAAAATATATATGCTCACTCATTTTTTCATTTATCTTTATCTCATTTTCTAAATAAATCTCTTTAAAAAAATCTTTAAATTTAAAATATTGATTCATATTTAGCTCCTTGAAATTATTATTAAGCTTAAAAATTTAAAACTTTCATTTACTAAGTATAAAGTATAACATTGTATTAAACAAGGTACAACTTTCTTTTTTGGTATTTATTATAGCAAATACTTAAAATATTGTTACTTTTCTTTAAAATAACTTATTATACTTTCAGACGATCTCTTATCCATGCTAGGTGTATCCATAAGTTCTTCCAGTGTAGCTTTTTTTATATTTTCGACACTTCCAAATTTCTTCAAAAGCATTATTCTCCTTTTTTCCCCAATTCCAGGCACATCATCTAATACAGAATGTAATACTCTTTTATCTCTAACAACTCTATGATATGTAATAGCAAACCTATGCACTTCATCTTGAACTCTTCTTATAAGTTGCATTAAATTTGAATTTCTATTTATCATTATCTCTTCATTATTGTAGATAATCCCTCTAGTTTGATGCTTATCATCCTTAACCAAGCCACAAACATCTATATTTATATCTAAAGATTTCAAAACTTCTAGAGCTATATTAACCTGACCTTTTCCTCCATCCATCATAATTAGATCCGGGAAATTAGAAAACTTTCCTTTGGAAAATTCTAAATTTCTAGATTTAATCTCTTCAATTTCTCTTAGTCCATGCTCAAATCTTCTAGTCAATACCTCTCTCATACTACTATAATCATCGGCACCTCTTACTGTCTTTATCCTAAATTTCCTGTAATCACTATTCTTCGCTTTTCCATCTTCAAATACTATCATAGTTCCTACAGAATCAGCTCCTTGAATATTTGAAATATCATATGCCTCTATTCGATAAGGAGCTTCATCTAAATTTAGTACCTCTTCAAGTTCACTTAAAGCTATGCGATTAATTTCTTTTTCTTTAAGTATTTTATCTTTAAATTGTTCTAATGTAAGTTTTGCATTATTTTTTACCAATTCTAAAAGATCTTTCTTTTCCCCTCTTTGAGGAATCTTCAACCACACCTTAGAACCTCTTTTAATTGTAAGAAACTCTTCTAACAGTTCTATATCCTCAATTACTGGTACATATATAGTTTTTGATACTTTAGCCGCCCCAGAATAAAAAGTAGTTATAAACTGAGATAAAAGTTCTCCATCTTCTTCATCTGCACTATTTTCTATAATATAATGTTCTCTACCAGTTACCTTTCCCTCTCTCATAAAGAATACTTGGATACAAGAATCTTTTTCATCCTTATATAAATTAATAAAGTCTTCATCGCCTTCAACAACCCTGAATACTTTTTGTTTTTCAACTAAGTTATTGATAGCTAACATTTTATCTCGCAAAGATGCAGCTTTTTCAAAATTTAGCTCCGAAGAGGCTTTTTGCATTTCTTCTTTTAATCTGCTTACTATAGTCCTATCTTTTCCACTTAATATATCAACAATTTCATTAATTATCTTACTGTAATTTTCTTTAGAAATATATCCACCACAAGGTGCTGTACATTTTTTTATATGATAATTTAAACAAGGTCTAACATCTTTCATTCCTTCTTCAATATTCATCTTACAAGTTCTTATAGGAAATATCTTTCTAATTAATCCCATAGTTTCATGGACTGCTGTTACATTGGTATAAGGTCCAAAGTATTTATTCCCATCCTTAATAAAATTTCTAGTCATAAATACTCTTGGGAAATCCTCATTTAAAGTGACTTTTATAAAAGGATAAAACTTATCATCTTTTAATGCTATATTATATCTAGGTCTATATTTCTTTATTAAGTTTCCTTCTAAAATTAACGCTTCCATTTCTGAATCTGTAATTATATATTCAAATTCTGAAATATTTTTCACCATGCTTTTTACTTTTTGAGAATGATTTTTCGAATTTTGAAAATATTGCCTCACTCTATTTTTTAAGATTTTAGCTTTTCCAACATATATAATTTCTCCAAGAGAATTTTTCATTAAATATACTCCCGGCTTATCTGGTAATATTTTTAATTGATGTTCAAAATCAAACATAACAACACCTCCTCCTTATGAAAATTGTTAAAGGCTGCCTAAATAAAATAAATTTTATTTTAAGGCAGCCACCTTTATGATTGTTTCCAAAATCTTTATAACTATTTTAAAGCAGCTTGTATAACAGCAGCTGCTACTGGAGCTGCTGATGTAGCCCCCCAGTTACCATTTTCCACTATTACAGCCACTACCACTTTAGGATTGTCAGCTGGTGCAAAACCTATAAACCACGAATGTGGAGTTGCAAGATTCCCATTAGCATCTGTATGATCAGCAGTTCCTGTTTTTCCTGCCGCATTTAATCCTCCAAAAGCAGATGATAAATTAGTTGATACTAAAGCTTTCATATATTCAGTTATTGTAGCCGCATCAGATGAACTTAATACTTGCCCATACTTCTTTGCTGAAACTTTCTTCACTGAATTTTTATTTTTATCTACCACTTCTTTAACTAGAGTTGGCTCCATCATTATTCCATCATTTGCAATACTGCTAGCAACTAAAGCCATTTGCATAGGTGTTGCAAGTATGCTACTTTGCCCTATTCCTGATTGTGCTATCATTCCAACTTCACTATTATTCAATGTTGGAAATTTGCTCTGTGATATTTGAAATCCTTCTGCTGGTATAGTCTTATTAAATCCAAACTTTTCAGCAGTAGCTTTCAACTTATCATTTCCAAGTTCTCCAGCCAAAGTACCAAACACAAAATTACTTGATTTAACAAAAGCAGTCTTTAAGTTTATATCTCCATTTGCAACACCCAGAGCATTAGAAAGGGATTGTTTAGAATTAAATACAAGTTTACCTGTATCATTAAATATCCTACTTTGAATTCCTGATATATTCTGAAGAGCACTTGCTGTAGTAATAGGTTTAAATGTTGAACCTGGAGGATATAACCCTGCAACAGCCCTATTCATAAAAGGACTATTTTCTGAAGCCCCTGAATTAGCAGCTGCCATTGCTGCATCTAAGTTATTAGGATCATATGTAGGCTTTGAAACCATCGCTAATACTTCTCCTGTTTTTGGATCAAGTGCGATTACAGCCCCTTTACGATCTCCCAGCGAATTATAAGCCACTTTCTGAATATTAGTATCTAATGTTGTAATAACTCCATTTCCAACCTTTTTTTCCTCTGCTCCTCTTGTTTTAAAAGCCTCTTTTAATGAATCTATGCTAAAATCTTTTAAAAATGTCCTTAGACCAGTTTCAACACTGCTATAAGAAGACAATTCAGCATCATATGCATCCTCTAGCCCTGTAAGCCCATACTTTTGATTTACATACCCCAATGCATGAGCATATAAATCTCCATTAACATATTTACGAGATTGAGTTAAATCTCCAGTCTTTTCACCTGTAGTTAACGCAGTTCCATTTCTATCATAAATAGTTCCTCTTAAAACCTCATTTCTCTTTGCCCACAATCTTTTATTTCCAGTACTTGCTGCAAGATCTGGAGCTTGAAAAGCTTGAAAATAGGCTATATATGAAATAAGGGCTACAAAAAAGAATAGAAATACTACCATTACTTTTTTTACACTATTTCTAAAATCATTCATATTCTAGCCCTCCTCTGAAATCTTTTGTAATATTCCCAATGCGAAGAAAGCAGTCAAAATAGAACTACCACCATAACTAACAAAAGGAAGTGTTATACCTGTAAGCGGAATAATTGCAAATATACCACCAATTATAACTAAAGCCTGACAAGCTATCATAGTACTTAATCCTACTGCAGTTATTTGAGAAAACTTATTGTCTGTTATAAAAGCTACCCTTATTCCTCTATAAAATAGCAAAAACATTAATATCATAATACCTATTCCGAAAACCATACCGAATTCTTCACATATAGCTGCAAATATGTAATCTGATGTAGCTACTGGTACAAACCCCGGATACCCTTGCCCTAATCCTGATCCAATCATTCCACCTGATGATATTGAATATAACCCCTCAACAAGTTGATACCCATCTTCATTGGAATATTTCCATGGATTTCTCCATATCATAACTCTTTGTCTGACATGCCAAAATAATTTATATGCTAAAGTTGCCCCTAATGCAAACAAGCCCAAACATGCAAATACATACTTTTTCTTTGATGTAGCAACATAAAGAACCGAAACTGCTACCCCAAAAAATATCAAAGCTGATCCTAAATCCTTTTGCAGTACCAAACATCCTAGAACTAACATAACTACAATAGCTGGCTCTATTAACTGTTTTATATGAGCAAATCCTTTTTTCTCATTATCAAAATCTTTGAGTACCGAAGCTAAGTATAAAACTAATGCAATTTTACCAAATTCCGATGGTTGAAATCCGTGACTTCCAATATAAACCCAGTTAGTTGCCCCATAAGTTTTAGTACCAAAGAGCAGAGCCAATGGCATAAAAAACGCTGTAGTTCCTAGATATATATATTTCCACTTTGACAGTTTCCCCATGTCCGGCAATAATATAACTGATAATATATAAATAGTAATACCTGCACTAACCCAAACGACTTGGCTTACTGCCTGATCCTGATCAAGTCTATATATCATAGCTATACCTACTACTGATAATATACAGGCAAAGATAAGCAAAAATTTATCTCCATCTGGATAGAATTTTCTTATTACAAAGTGTGATAATCCTATTACAACACACAAAATTCCTCCCATGATAAGAGCTTTTCTATCAATAGGATTATCTTTTATCGCTAATTTTCCGAAAAGAACTATACAAAATATATAAGTAATTAATAATAGCTTCAATTCATCTTTTCGCATCTTCATATAATCACCTCAATTGTTGCTTCTATAGTACTTTAAAACTAGTTGATCCTATTTTTATCTCATCTTTACCAAAAAGTTTTGCTTTCCCAGCCACTTTTCTTCCGTTCACAAAAGTTCCATTTGTACTATTTAAATCTTCAATAAATAAAATATTATTTTTTATAACAAATCTAGCATGATTTCCTGATACATGTTGATCTGATAGAATAACAGAATTATCATCTTTTCTTCCTAAAGTAACTACACCTCTAACAGGTATTACAGTTCCCTTTTTTAAGTTCTCATTTCCGTCTACTTCCAAAACTTCAATTCCGTAACTCTTCTTTCCTTGTGGTCGTTTTCTACGCCCTCCGCCTTTTACATCCTTGTACATTATTTTAAGTGCAAAATATATTATTACATACAAGATTATTATAAACGCTATACCAAATACTATAGCTGAAAATTTCGAAAAATCCATATCTCCACCTCAAATCTATTTTTTTGCCTAAATAGATTATACAACAAAACTAAGTAAAACCCTAATCCTTATGTTACAAATTATCTCCTATTAATCAACTAAAATCCTTTTTAGATACTTTCCAGTATAAGATTTTTCGTTTTCTGCAACTTTTTCTGGTGTTCCTTGACACACTAATGTACCACCTTTATCTCCACCTTCTGGTCCAAGATCTATAATATAATCTGCGCACTTTATCATATCTAAATTATGCTCAATTACTACAACAGTATTTCCTACATCAACTAATCTTTGAAGTATTTCTATTAATCTCTTAACATCATCAATATGAAGACCTGTTGTTGGTTCATCTAAAATGTATAGAGTTTTTCCTGTACTTCTTTTAGATAATTCATAAGCTAATTTTATTCTTTGGGCTTCTCCTCCAGATAATTGTGTTGAAGGTTGACCTAATCTAACATACCCAAGTCCAACATCAAATAATGTTTGTAATTTATTTTTTATTCTTGGTAAGTTTTCAAAGAAAGTTAATCCTTCTTCAACTGTCATATTTAATATATCATCAATATTTTTTCCTTTATACTTTACTTCTAAAGTTTCTCTATTATAACGCTTACCTTTACAAACTTCACATGGAACATATACATCAGATAAAAACTGCATCTCAATTTTAATTATGCCATCACCTGAACAAGCTTCACATCTTCCACCTTTCACATTGAATGAAAATCTTCCTGGTTTATATCCTCTCATTTTTCCTTCTGGTGTCTGCGCAAACAATTCTCTTATTATGTCAAATGTTCCAGTATAAGTAGCTGGATTAGAACGTGGAGTTCTTCCTATTGGACTTTGATCTATATCTATAATTTTATCGATATTTTCATAACCCAAAATCTCCTTATGATTTCCAACAGGGTTCTTGCTCCTATTTACTAATTTATTTAATCCTTTATATAATATTTCATTAATTAGAGTACTCTTACCTGATCCTGATACCCCTGTTACCATAGTTAGTGTTCCAAGTGGCACAGATACATTAATATTCTTTAAATTGTTTTCCTTCGCCCCCTTTATTGTTATTTTCTCTCCATTCCCCTTACGTCTAGCATTAGGCAGCTCAATTTTTTTCTTTCCAGTTAAATACTGCCCTGTAATAGAATTTTCGTTATCCATAATTTCTTGAAGCGTTCCAGTTGCCACTATCTTTCCACCATGCTCTCCTGCTCCCGGACCTATATCTACAATATAATCTGATTCTCTCATTGTATCTTCATCATGCTCAACTACTACAACAGTATTTCCTACATCTCTTAAGTTTTTAAGAGTTTTAATTAGCTTATCATTATCTCTTTGATGAAGGCCTATACTTGGTTCATCTAGTATATATAACACTCCCATTAAGGATGATCCAATTTGAGTTGCTAACCTAATTCTTTGAGCTTCTCCACCAGACAATGTTCCTGAACTTCTCGCTAAAGTTAAGTAATCTAAGCCAACATCAACCAAAAATTGCAATCTACTTTTAATTTCTTTTACAATTTGTTCACTAATAATTTTATTCTTTTCAGAAAATTCTATGCCATTTATAAAATCTAATTCTTCTTTTATCGGTAATTTAGTAAATTCACTTATGTTTACTCCACCAACTCTTACTGCTAATGCTTCCTTTTTAAGTCTATCCCCATGGCATTTAGGACAATAGTTATCACTCATATACTGTTCTATTTCAGTTTTAATCAAATCAGAGTTAGTCTCGTTATATCTTCTTTTTAATGAATTAATTTCACCATCATAAGCATGATTATAAACAGATTTCACTCCTTCTTTCACATATTCAACCTTAAGCTTTTTCCCCTTAGTCCCATAAAATAATATATCAATTATGCTAGGTGACAAATCTTTAACCGGAGTGTGTAAAGAAAAATCATATTCTTTTGTTAATGCTTTTAAAATAGCAAAAGTCCACGACTCCTCCTTTAATCTGCCTTCTCCCCAAGTTGCTATCGCACCTTCCATTATACTTAATTCTTTATTAGGTATAACTAAATCTTCATCTATCTCATATAAAGTTCCGAGCCCATCACAACAATCACATTTACCAAATGGTGAATTAAAAGAAAATAATCTTGGTGCAAGCTCATCTATACTTATTCCACAATCAGGACAAGCAAACTTTTCACTAAACATGATATCTTCGCCGCCTACTATATTTATTAAAACTAATCCTTCCCCCTGTTTTAACGCAGTTTCTAACGAGTCACTTAATCTTCCCTCGATCCCTTCTTTGACAACTATTCTATCAACTACAGCTTCAATATTATGCTTATTATTTTTTTCTAACTTTATTTCTTCTTCAGTAAGGTCATATATTTTCCCATCCACTCTTGCTCTTATAAATCCATTTTTCTTTATATTATCAAGAACCTTTTCATGCATACCCTTTCTTCCCCTAATTATCGGAGCTAAAATTTGAATTTTTGTTTTATCCCCAAGAGCAATAACTTTATCAACAATTTGGTCAACAGATTGTTGACTTATTTCTTTCCCGCACTTTGGACAATAAGGAGTTCCTACTCTTGCATATAGTAATCTCAAATAATCATATATTTCAGTTATAGTTCCTACAGTAGATCTAGGGTTTTTACTTGTAGTCTTCTGATCTATAGAAATAGCTGGTGATAATCCTTCTATATATTCTACATCTGGCTTATTCATTTGCCCTAAAAATTGTCTTGCATAAGCTGATAGTGATTCAACATACCTTCTTTGTCCTTCTGCATATAATGTATCAAAAGCTAGCGATGACTTACCCGAACCCGAAAGTCCAGTAAATACCACTAGTTTATCTCTAGGAATTTCTAAATCTACGTTTTTCAAATTGTTTACTTTAGCACCTTTAATAATTATTTTATCTTTCATATTTATGTTTCCTTCCACATTTCTATATTTTATTTATACTTTTCAATTAAATCTCTAAGTTCTGCTGCTCTTTCAAATTGCAGATTCTTGGCTGCGTCCATCATCTCTTCTGTATATTTTTTAACTAAAGCTTTCTTTTCTTTTGCAGTTAACTTCTTTGTTTCCTCTTCAGCCACATAATTTTCTTCTGATTCTGATACTTTTGTAGCTTCTATTACATCTCTAACATCCTTAATTATCGTAGTTGGTACGATTCCATGTTCATTATTATATTCTTCTTGAATCTTTCTTCTTCTATTAGTTTCCTTAATAGCTCTATCCATAGATCCTGTAATATTATCTGCATACATTATTACCTTACTTTCTGCATTTCTTGCTGCTCTTCCTATTGTTTGAATAAGAGAAGTTTCTGACCTTAAAAATCCTTCCTTATCTGCATCTAATATTGCTACAAGTGCTACCTCTGGAATATCTAGTCCCTCTCTTAAAAGATTAATTCCAACTAAAACATCTTGTTCTCCTAGCCTTAATTCTCTTATTATTTTCATTCTCTCTATAGTTTCAATATCAGAATGCATATAAGTTGCTTTCACACCAAGTTCTGTTAGATATTTTGTTAAATCTTCTGCCATTCTCTTAGTTAAAGTTGTTATTAAAGTCCTAAATCCTCTTTCTGTTGTCTTTACTATCTCTCCATATAAATCGTCTATCTGTCCTTTTACTGGCTTAATTATAATTTCTGGATCTAATAAACCTGTAGGTCTAATTATTTGTTCCGCTACCACTGATGAATTATCCAATTCATATTGAGCTGGAGTTGCACTTACAAACACAACTTGATTTATCTTTTTCTCAAACTCAGGAAATTTTAGAGGTCTATTATCATAGGCACAAGGTAATCTGAAACCATATTCCACCAAGGTATTTTTTCTAGACCTATCTCCTGCATACATAGCTCTTACTTGTGGTAATGTTACATGACTTTCATCAATGAACATTAAATAATCTGCTGGGAAGTAATCTAAAAGTGTTTTTGGAGGAGTTCCTGGATCTCTATTATCAAATACTCTTGAATAATTTTCTATTCCAGTGCAATATCCCATTTCTCTAATCATCTCTATATCAAAATTAGTTCTCTGTCTAAGTCTTTGAGCTTCTAATATCTTATCTTGAGCATTAAGCTCTTTTAATCTCTCTTCTAATTCATCCTCTATCTTACTAATTGATTTTTCTAAAACTTCTGAAGAAGTAGCAAAGTGAGAAGCAGGAGTAATTGCCACATGATCTCTTTCTCCTAAAATAGTCCCTGTAAGCACATCAAATTCTCTTATTCTATCTATTTCATCTCCAAAAAATTCTATTCTTATACCTTTATTCGATGATGAAACGGGAACTATATCCAAAGAATCCCCTCTCACTCTAAAAGTACCTCTAGAAAAATCAATATCATTTCTTTCATACTGAATCTCTATAAGTTTTTTAATAATTTCATCTCTTTCTTTTTCCATCCCCACTCTTAAACTAAGAGTTAACTTCTTATATTCGTCAGGATTACCTAATCCATATATACAAGATACTGAAGCAACTATTATAACATCTCTTCGCTCAAATAATGCCGATGTTGCTGAGTGCCTTAACTTATCAATCTCATCATTAATTGATGCATCCTTTTCTATGAAAGTATCAGTCTGAGGCACATATGCTTCAGGTTGATAGTAGTCATAATAAGATACAAAATACTCAACAATATTATCAGGAAAAAATTCTTTGAATTCTGCACATAATTGAGCTGCCAGTGTTTTGTTATGAGCTAACACTATAGTAGGTCTTTGTAATTTTTCTATTATATTTGCCATAGTAAATGTTTTTCCAGAGCCTGTTACTCCTAGTAAAGTCTGACTCCTATTATTACCATTTATTGAATCTACTAATTCATTAATAGCTTGTGGCTGATCTCCTGTAGGCTTATATTTTGAATGTATTCTGAATTTTCCCATACTATCACCTTTTTCTTTTAATCGAACTTATATTCGTATTCTTATTTTACTTTTTCTCACTTTCATAGTCAAGAAAATTGAAATAACAAAAACTCTTTTAAAAGCAGTACTTACTGCCTCCAAAAGAGTTTTTTCTAAAAACTTATTTTTTATTCTTATCTTTTATATTTTTTAACACTTCTGAAAACTTATCATTATCAAAAGAAACTATTTTTCCCACATCAACAAACTTAGGAACCAAAACAACTCCTAATCTTCTGTTATTTTCTTGCTTTAAAGAAAATTCCTTTATTTCTCCAGCTTTATCTTTAATTTTTAGGTTTAGACAATTCAAACTTTCCTTAATTATCGAATAAATATCAGCTTCAGTATCAATTACCTTATCATTTACTGATACTATTCTATCCCCAGCTTTTAATCCTATCTCATGAGCTTTTGAAAAAGGAACAACATCTAATATAGCTATTCCACTTTCATCACTAACAAATAAAGGTATTCTCTTTTCTTCAATTTTTCGTTGAATTACCAACATCCCTTCATGGGCTAGGGGAGCAAATATGATTACTGCAATCTTTCCTATCATACCTAAACTTCCAAGTTGAGCTACCAAAACTAAAATTATTCCATATGCCAATATGAATATCCCCGAAGATACAGCCTTCTCTCTTTTTCTTCTTGTAAATGTCAACGAAGAATATCCTAGCACTCCGAATAATGGAGATAAGCTCAATATTGCTGATTTAACCAAATTAACTATATTATCATATCTTAGTATAGGCCACCACTCAGGAGTTCCAATACTATCCGTTCCTACCCCACCGCTACTTATTGTTCTATATGCAATAAATATAGCCACCGGTAATATCCAGTACCTACCAAATGCATATCCACCTAAAATCTTTCCTTTTTTATTAGAAAATACCGGCACTGCCCCTCTAGATCCATCAAACATAACCAATAATGCTTCTACAATATGCATAACACCTACAAAAGTCATTAACATAACTATATCCAAATTAAATAATGCAGTTCCATCACTTGTTTTTATATTAAAATAAGAAAATATTAAACTTATTCCGCCTAATATTGCCCCTGAATATGAAAAACATACCAACCTAGGCTTTATAAACATTAGAAGTATTGAAATCATAAACAAGAATTCTATTCCTGAATTTTCATCAAATATTACCCCTAAATAACTTAAAATAATACTCGCCAATATTCCTGCAAATATACCTAAAACTATTTGAGATAATGTTAATTCAAGTGAAGAATTGACCTCTTCACCTATTACCATTCTTTGCATTGCAACTAGTTTCCTATTTTTACTATAAAAAACTATTCCTAATATAATCAACATAATCATTAAAGAGGGCTCTACAATTACATACGCCACAGATCTTAATGTATATATAATTAAATCCATAAAAGTGAGCCTCCTATTTAATCTTTTCCCTAATTACCTCTAATCCTTTTTTAAATTGAGGATCTGTTTTTCTAGAGTATTCTTTATCAACATCTTCCTTTGATAACTTCACTTCATAATCAGGCTTTATGCCAACTTTATGAATATTTTCCCCATTAGGTGTATAAAAATTATCTATTGTTATTTTAAGGGCACCTTCAGTCGTCTTAAGGGTAAATGGTGCTTGAGCAACACCCTTTCCATAAGTATTCGTACCCACAGTTTCTGCAATTCCATAATCTCTTAACGCCCCTGTGAGAACTTCTGAAGCACTAGCTGTATTTCCATCAATCAATAAAACAACAGGCATCTCTTGCCCTATTCCACCCTTTGATAAACTTTTCTTTTCTTTATTAAACTTATTATTTAATGTTGTAATGACTTTACCCTCTGGGATAAACTGTGAAGCGATACTCTCAGCTTCTGTAAGGAATCCACCACCGTTTCCTCTAATATCTAAAATTAAGCCAGTCATGCCAGAACTTTTCAAATCAGACAAAGTATTAATAAATGATGTTGATGCATCTTCATTAAAATCTTTTAATCTTATATATCCAACTTTATCTTCAACCATTTCTCCAAAAACCGACTCTGTCTTAATTTCTTCTTTTGTAAGTTCAACATCAAATGTATTTTTTCCATCCCTCAAAATAGTAAGTTTTGTACTACTTTTATTTGCATTAGAAATCAATGATATTGCTTTACCTGAATCGCTACCAATTTCTTCTCCATCTACTTTAACAATTATATCTCCAGCTACAAGTTTAGCTTTATCTGCTGGCTTATCAGCTTCAACATCTACTATCACAACTGCATTATCTTTTGCAAGTATGCTAACACCTATTCCAACCCTCAACCCTGAATTAGACAGATTAAATTTCTTATACTCATCTTTAGTCATATATACGGTGTATGGATCTTTTAAACTAGCTGTCATCCCTTTAATTGCTCCATCTAACAAAACATCATCTTCTACATCACCATTATAATTATCAATTAAAGTCTGTCTAGCCTCAAATAATCCAGCATATTTGCTATAATCTTGTGAATACTTTACAGCTTTTGAATACTGACTTGCATTAGGGCCTATAAACAATCCAAATCTTGCAGCTAAATTCCCTGCAAAAAATGATATTAATATTACACCTATACTCCCTAATGCAACGTAAGATTTCCCCTTACTTTCTTTCATTTTTTTTTCTTTAAATTGGTTCATTCCAAAAGCTTCCTTTCCAACACAAGATTAGATTTGTACAGTAAATATTCTATTCTTATTTTTTATAATTATACTACTAAGAACTTTCTTAAAGCTGCATAACTTGCAGTTCCACCAACAACTATAGATCCTAAGATAAACTTCCATAATAGATTAGTGAATACATAGCTAGGAACTACTAAGTTTACCATTAACAACTTAGATGCAATAAATGCAAATAAAGCCTTATACACTAAAAATACTGCTATTGTTGAAAAAATAGCTCCAAAAAGTGCAATAACCATACCTTCTATTATAAATGGCCACCTTATAAACCAGTCTGTAGCACCAACAAACTTCATTATTCCAACTTCTCTTCTTCTTGAATATACTGTTAATTTTGTAGTATTCATTATTAAGAAAATAGAAACTCCTATTAAAATTACAAATAAAACTACTCCTATTATCCTAATACCTTTAACTACATTTTGAACTGTATTGATTATTTCTTGTTGATCATTTACACTTTCAACACCCTCTAAATCTTTTACCGCATCACTTATATCTTGTGCATAGCTTGGATCTTCAAGTTTAACTATGTACGATTCTGGGAATGGATTATTATCAAAATTATACCCTTGTAATAAGCCCTCACTTTCACTCATACTTTCCTTGATATTATTATAAGCTTGTTCCTTAGATTCATATTCTACATCTTTTACTCCAGGTTGTTCTCTAAGCTTAACTTCAATCTCTCTTTTATCAATCAATTTTATATCATTTGTTAGAAATACCTTAAGTTCTACTTTTGATTCTACTCCTTGTATTGCCAAACTAGCATCCTTTGCTACAATTGAGAAAATTCCCAAAACCATAAAAGTAATTAATACAGTTATTGTCGATGCAATACTTATCGTCTTATTTCTCCTTAAACTCTTAAATGCGTCACCTATTAAATAGCTAATCGTATTAATCTTCATTTTGATACATCCCTCTTTTCTCATCTCTCGCTATTTCGCCAGCTTCCATTGCTATAACTCTTTTCTTCATGGTATCAACTATATCTTTTGCATGTGTCGCCATCAATACTGTAGTCCCTGATTTATTGACATCGTCTAATAATGACATTATCTCTTTTGCAGTTTCAGGATCTAAATTTCCTGTTGGTTCATCTGCTATTAAAACATTTGGATTATTTACTATAGCTCTTGCTAAAGATACCCTCTGTTGTTCTCCTCCGGATAATTCATTTGGAAACATCTTGTATTTGTGTGAAAGTCCAACTAGAGAAAGCACCATTGGAACTCTTCTTCTTATTTCTCTTGGTGACGCTTCTACTACCTTCATAGCAAATGCAACATTTTCATACACGTTTAAATTTGGTATTAATCTAAAATCTTGAAACACCATACCTATTTTCCTTCTAAAATAAGGTACTTCCTTTCTTGATAGGTTCCCTAATTCCGTATCATCAACCTGTATTTTCCCAGTAGTAGGTTCAACTTCTTTAAGTAACATCTTTATAAAAGTTGACTTACCTGCTCCTGATGGCCCTACAAGGAATACAAACTCTCCATTTTCTATGTCCACATTTACATCTGACAGTGCCTTAACATTATTATCATATATTTTAGAAACATTTTTAAACCTAATCACATTACCACTCCTTAGTTTTTATGTAAGCATCCATTATTCATCCTTTTCCATAGTGCCATTATAACATAACACTTCAACAAACGACCATCCCTGCCTATATTATATATTTTTTTTGCATTTTTTCAAATACTATTAATTGCTAATCTTCAATTATGTTCCCAAATCCTTTTCCTAAAACCTCTTGAGCTTCATTTACTGTAATGAACGCATTTGGGTCTTCTGCTTTCATAAATTGCTTCAACTGTATAAATTGCCTTCTATTTAATACTGTAAATATAACGGAATTGCTTTCACCAGTATAACCACCCTTACCATTAAATACTGTACAACCTCTATCGACATCTTTCATAATATAATTTACAACTAATTCCTCCTGATCTGTAAATATAATAACTTGCTTACATGAATTAAACCCATCAATAAATTTATCAATTAATGTACTACTTAGATATACACTTAACAATCCAAACAACCCAAGCTCTATACCAAAGTTATACATGGCCAACAAAATTACTACTGAATCTGATATTAATAACCCTTTTCCTATGTCCATAGAAAAATATTTGCTAAGTAATTTTGCAGTAATACTTGTTCCTCCAGTAGATGCCCCTTGAGAAAACACAACTGCAGACCCTACTGCTGTCACTGCACTTCCAAAAAATGTAGCTAGCATTAAATTATCAGTAATTGCTGTAGCTAACCCAAACTTTTCAATAGCTGAAAGAATTATTGACACTCCAAATCCAGCATAAATACTTTTTACACCAAAATTCCCTCCAATAAAAAAGAACGCTAAAACAAAAAGTATCCCATTACAAATAAACATGACTGGCCCAGCATCTAAATTAAATATATCTTGAAGGACTAAAGCTAACCCAGCTATCCCTCCTGATGCAATTTTATTTGGGAAAAAGAAAAATTCTAATCCAACTGCAACAATAATAATTCCTATAGTAATTAGTAAATATTCTTTGAACTTCTTCATATGTTTTCTCCTTGCTATTCAATTTCCATAAAACCTTCACCTAGAACCTCATATGACTCTCTTACAGTAATAAAGGCTCTTTTATCAATTCCTTTTATAAATTCTTTTAGTTTTATAAATTCACTTCTACCTATAACTGTATAAATTACTTTTATATCTTTTTCACTATATACTCCTACCCCTTTTAGATATGTACATCCTCTATCTAAATCTTCTAAAATAAATTTGCTTATTTCCTCATATCTGTCACTAATTATCACTATTTCCTTGCTTGAATTAAATCCGTCAATAAATCTATCTATAGTAATCCCTAAAATAATGACACTTAACATAGCATAAAATCCGATATCTAGCCCAAAAACCATAGCCGCTGCAAATGTTATTATAATATCTACTATCAACAATGACTTTCCAATATTAATATGAAAAAACTTGTTCAAAATTTTTGCTAAAATGTCTGTTCCTCCTGTTGATGCATTACAATTAAAAACAATAGCCATTCCAAAAGCTGATATTATTGTTCCAAATGCGGTCGCTATTACCAAATCAGTAGTAATTGCAAACGGATTGAAAAACTTTTCTATCCCCCACATAACTACTGATAATCCTAAACTTGCGAATATAGTTTTAGCACCAAAATTTCCTCCTATTAGCATAAAAGCTGCTGCAAATAATGCTAAATTTAAAACAAGTGTTATAACTCCTACACTTAAGTTTGGCACCAAGTTATTTAGAACTATAGCTATCCCAGTTACTCCACCTGCTGCTAACTTATTAGGTGCAAAAAAGTACTCTACTGATAATGCAACTAATATAATTCCAAAAGTAATTAGCATGTAATCCTTAATTAATTTTTTAGTCATATACTTATTCCTCCATATTAACATTCTCATATATCATTATAATTCCTATTGTGGAAAAAAAATATCCTAAACAAATGTTTTATATTTTTATAATTCCCAATATATTATACAATATATTGCCTATGTTTCTAAAAAAATAAATGTACAATAAGCAAATCCCAATAAAAGATAAAGTTTAAATCAAATTACCTTTCACTGCAAATTGCTAATTGTACATTAAGTTCTATCTTATATAATTCAAATTATACCTACTTATTGTTATTTCATCTCAATTGCCTTTTTAACTTTTACCACTATATCTGCAGATGTTAATCCATACGCTTTTAATAATTCACCTGGCTTTCCACTTTCACCAAAAACATCATTAACTCCTAATTTCAAAACTGGTACAGGAAATTCTTCAGATATCACTTCTGAAACAGCCGATCCTAGTCCTCCAATTATGCTATGTTCTTCTGCTGTAACTATTGCCTTAGTTTCTTTTGCTGCCCTAATTATAAGTTCTTTATCTATTGGCTTAATAGTGTGTATATTTATTACTTTAGCCCTTATTCCTTCTTTTGCTAATATATCTTTCGCTTCTAAAGCTGCTTCTACCATAATCCCAGTAGCAATTATAGTAACGTCAGTTCCTTCTGAAAGAGTAACCCCCTTACCAATCTCAAATTTATATTTTTTTTCATCATTAACTGTTGCAACAGCCATTCTTCCTAACCTTACGTAACAAGGGCCTTTCACATTAGCTATAGCTTTTATAGCAGCCTCAGTTTCTACATCGTCTGCGGGATTTATTACTATCATATTTGGTATGCTTCTCATAAGCGATATATCTTCAATAGCTTGGTGCGATGCTCCATCTTCACCAACTGTTAGCCCTGCATGAGTTGCACATATCTTAACATTTAAATTAGGATAACAAATTGAGTTCCTAATTTGCTCAAAAGCTCTACCTGCTGCAAACATAGCAAAAGTACTAACAAAAGGTATCTTTCCACATGTTGAAAGTCCTGCTGCAACCCCCATCATATTTGCTTCTGCAATTCCCATATTAAAAAATCTTTCTGGAGCAACAGTCTTAAAATTTGCTGTCTTCGTAGATTTTGAAAGATCTGCATCTAAAACCACTACATTTTCATTTTCATTTGCTAGTTCTGCCAATGCTTTTCCATATGCTTCCCTAGTTGCTACTTTGTTTCCCATTATCTATCCCCTCCTAATTCTTTAATTGCCTTTTCACATTCTTCTCTATTTGGAGCTGTCCCATGCCAACTTGCTTCATTTTCCATGAAAGAAACACCTTTGCCTTTTACAGTATTACATAATATAGCAGTTGGTTTATCCTTATATTTCTTAGCACTTTCTATAGATTCCAATATTTCGTCATAATTATGTCCATCTATAGTAATTACATTCCATCCAAAAGCTTCAAACTTCTTGTCAATAGGCGATGGATTCATTACCTTAGTTATATCTCCATCTATTTGTAATCCATTAAAATCTATAAATATAGTTAAATTATCTAATTTATAATGAGCTGCTGACATTGCAGCTTCCCATATTTGACCTTCTTCTAATTCTCCATCCCCTAAAACTGCATATACTCTATAACTCTTTTTATCCAATTTTGCAGCCAGAGCCATACCTACAGCAGCAGATGTTCCTTGTCCTAATGATCCTGTAGACATATCTACTCCTGGTACATCATTCATATTAGGATGTCCTTGCAATTTTGAACCTAACTTTCTCAAAGTAGTTAACTCTTTTGGATCAAAATACCCCCTTCTTGCAAGAGCACTATATAATACTGGCGCTGCATGCCCTTTTGACAATACAAATCTATCTCTATTTTCATCTTTAGGATTTTCAGGATTAATGTTTAATTCATTAAAAAATAATGTTGTAACAATATCAGTTGCTGATAATGATCCTCCTGGATGCCCTGATCCTGATGCAGTTAACATTTCTATTATATCTTGCCTAATTTGTTTAGAAATTTTAATTAATTCTTCTTTACTTTTCTTCATTGCAATATCCTCCTAAAAAATTCTGTATAATATATTCTCTATTTTTTCCCTAAATTAATAATATTATTTTAACATAAATAAATCTGTTTGAATACTCTAATCCAATTATTATGATCACTTTTTAATGTAAACATTTTATATAGTATATACTTTTATTTAATTGTGATACTCTTTATGCATTTTATTAAAAATAATTATACCAAAGTTAATATGTAATTCACGGAAATAATTTATAAATAAAAAAATCGAGATAGATTTCTATCTCGACCATCTTTTTAGCTTGTACTTATTTACCCTAAACTTAAACTAATTAGTAATGCTTTATTTACCTTTATCATATCACTTTCAGTCATATGTCCTATTTTTTCCTTCAACCTTTTTTTATCGAGGGTTCTTATTTGTTCTAAAAGCACTACAGAATCCCTATTCAGCCCATATTCTTCAGATGATATTTCTACATGAGTAGGTAATTTGGCCTTATTAATCTGTGATGTTATTGCTGCTACAATCACTGTTGGACTATATCTATTGCCAATGTCATTTTGCATTATTATCACAGGTCTGATTCCTCCCTGTTCTGAGCCTATTACCGGACTTAAATCAGCATAAAAAATATCTCCTCTTTTTACTACCATAGTCGTCATTTGAAAAATCACACTCCGCAAAGCCATGTCTCATAATTTTTAATATCAGCTAGTTCACTTTCATTATCAATTGCAAGTTGTAAGTTTATTTGGCCCATCTCTATATATCCATTTCTCATTGATTCAAAATCTTCCAAGGATTTTTTTTCTTCATTACATTGTATTAGATTACCATCAAATAATGACCTACTTTTTACACTTTGCACTTCTTTTTTTGTTTTTGATTCCCATGACGATGACATATCTTTCCCTCCTGGTAGTAAGAGTTTATGTATAATTAAATTATATTGCAAATAATGTCAACATGTCAAAGGGTTTGATGATCTTTTTCCTATTTTTACAAAATATTTATTTAGTAATGCATAATATTTCTTTATGATAAATTAATTAATCATATTTTAAATAGTTTCTACCACTTCCAGCCATCACTTTATCTATTCTAGCCAATATTAATTACAGACTTTATTTTTGTCTCACTTTATATCTCTCATATGTTCATTTATCAAAATAGTTCTGTATCCATTTCTTCTGTATATCTAAAATCTTTGTAAACAATTGTTAACTTTTCATCTCCGTTTATATCATAAACTTTTGTTACCATAGGACTTTTGTCTTTTTTGTTTATATATAACTTAGCCGAATTCATGTGACTATTCTTAAAAGGAAGAGCAATTTCTACCTCCAAATATTTTATATCCCCCCATTCTTCTGCATTTTCTTCAACATTTTTGATCTCATTTGATAGCAAATTACTAGTAAATGCTAATGTATAAACTTCATCTAAATCTCCATCAATCTTATATTCATCCCCATTATCATTCATGTTAATATAGCCATCTTTATAAATCTTAACTCTTTCTTGACCAAATTCTATTCTCATTCCTCGTTCTTTAAAATAATAAATATTTGCCTCATCTTTATATTCTCCCTTAGTATTCTTTATTATATATTCAACTTTTGAAGAATATGATTTCGCATTTTTCACAGATTCAAGTATCTCTTCATTTGTTGGGTAATATAAATGTCTAAAAATAATAACTAATATTATTGAAATGAACGGTATTATTAATAAAAATAATAATATATTGTTTTTTTTTATTTCCACCTTCGCAGATCCTCCAATTAAAATTACTCATTAATACTAATATTATTTCATCAGAGGAATTATTCTATTTTATTAACATATATTCCATAGTTTTAGGAATTTCCTCGATAATGTCTCTTGCATTAACAACATATCTCTCCTTACCTAAAACATCTCCAATCATTCCATGCATATAACAACCTAACTTGGCAGAATCAAATAGGCTTATTTTTTGGGCTATCAATGCTCCAATTATTCCCGAAAGACAATCTCCCATTCCTCCAGACGCCATCTTACTACTTCCTGTATTGTTTATTACTACCAAGTCACCATCTGAAATAATAGTGTTGTATCCTTTTAACACAGTTATAATTCCATATTTTTTCGAATAACTTCTGCAAATATCAATTCTATTTGCCTCGACATATTGAATACTTTTTCTGATCAATCTAGACATTTCTCCTGGATGAGGGGTAAATATCCCTCTTCCACATATACTATCTAATAACTTAACATCTTCACCTATTATACTTATTGCATCTGCATCTACTAAAATAGGGCATTTGCTATTAAATATACAGTTTCTTAACATGTCCTTATTGCTACTACCATTTCCAAGCCCAGGTCCACAAACTATAACGTCTGCCTGCTTTATCAGTTCATCTACTCTATCTTTATCATCATAACAAACAGTCATAGATTCAACTAATTTGCCTGCAAGTATCGGCTGTATATCTTTTTCTATTAATAATGTTACAAGCCCAGCCCCTGTTCTTACCGCTGCCTCAGTAACCAAATAGGCAGCTCCTGTAAATCCACACCTTCCAGCTAAAATTAAAACTCTTCCATAGTTGCCTTTATGCCCATACAAATTTCTTTCTGGTATCATTTTTCTATATTGAGCATTATCTAATATTTTAATGCCTTCACTAAACTTCTCCTTAACATTATTCGGTATACCTATTTTTACAATGGTAATTCCCCCCAAATAATTTTTCACTCCTGAATTAAAATATCCTTTTTTCAGTACTTCAACCACAAACGTTTCATTGGCTTTTATTGATGCATTGAGCACTTCTCCAGTATCACCATCAAGTCCAGATGGATTGTCAATTGATATAACATAATTTGCATTTTCATTTATAAATTCAATTAACTTGAGTATTACTCCCTCAACTTGTCTATTAATTCCACTTCCCAAAATTGCATCAACTAAAATATCTTCATATTTTACTTTGCTTTGAACTTTGATTATATCTTGTTCACTATTTATAATTTCTATTTCAGCCATCATTTTTACTAATATCTCATAATTAACTTTAAATTCAAAACTGCTTTTTTTTAGGTCTCCAACCACATAAATCTTAACTTCTTTTTCTTTTATTATCAATTTTCTAGCTATTGCAAGACCATCTCCGCCATTATTTCCAGTACCGCAAAAAAACACAAATTTATTTCCTTTATTAATCATATTGCAAGCCATTTCATGTGCAGCATTCTCCATTAAAATAATAGACGGAATTCCAATTTCATCAATTGTATACTGATCTAATTCCTTAGCATTTTTTACTGATAAAACTTCCACTTATCTCACCTCTTCAATCACTACAAATGCTATGGCATCCTCACTTGTATGTGATATAGAAACATGTATTTTGCAATTATCAAGACAGTACTTCTCTGTAATTTTGTCATTAATACTCACACTAGGCTTTCCTAAATCATCATGAATTACTTCTATATCTTGTAATCCAAATCCTCTAAACCCAGTTCCAAGAGCTTTACTTACTGCCTCTTTAACTGCAAAAATACCAGCAAGACTCTCTGAATTATTTTTTTTTGTTTTATAATAACATATCTCTAAATATGTAAATGCCCCTTCTAAAAACCTGGGCGTCCTATTAATTATCTTTTCTATTCTTTCTATCTTTACAATATCAGTACCTATTCCCCTTATCATATGCATCACCTTTCTAATATTGTATATTATATCAAACTTTCTATATTCTGATACTATACAATATTTATACTAAGCATGAACTACTATCCATATATTCTCC
Source organism: Clostridium sp. HBUAS56017 (assembly GCF_007115085.1). Classification (NCBI taxonomy): domain Bacteria; kingdom Bacillati; phylum Bacillota; class Clostridia; order Eubacteriales; family Clostridiaceae; genus Clostridium; species Clostridium sp. HBUAS56017. The sequence goes on from NZ_SULK01000005.1 coordinate 196,471, forward strand.
AATTACATCTACTAAGTGTATAGGCGATACTTCATTTCTCGATAATATACTCAATATTTGAAATACCCACTCCTTTTTTGACGAAATATGTTTTACCTCTTCTCTAACACATCTAGTAATTATGCCTTCACTTTTATCTTCTCTTATGACTTCTATCCCATATTCCTTGATTCCATCTAATAAGTCTTCTGTTATTCTATAAATATACTTTCTTTCACTATTGTGTGAATATTGAGTTGTAACCTCTCTATTTAATAACATTCTCCCATCTCCTTTTATTTTTTCTCCCTTTTATAAATTAATATTATCATACCCAATAAGAAAACATTGTCAAAGGCTGTCCTCTTTTTCTAAAAATTATTATTTATTTAATGACATAAAAAAACTTATTATACCTTTCTTCTTTTTTAACTTTCTATTTTCAATTAATCTAGATATTGATATATGTCGATTCATAGGTTATTATTACTTAATTTAATAAATTAACTTTCTAAATTTCATATATGTTATCCCACTTGTAAATTACTTTCTCAGCAAGTTTTATTGAACAGTATAAAAACATATATTTCTTATTTATATAAGTTATATTCCATTATCTCTTATCAAACCAATTTAATTTTCTTATGAAACCAAAAACTTCTTATTTTAGTATTTCAAAATATACTTATAAACAAAAAAATTTAAGGGAAATAAAAAAACAAGCTATTACAGCCTGCTTTTTTATTTCCCTTAAACCTCTCAAATATACCACATTTGAAACATGAATACGTTATCATTCACAGTTTAATTATAGCACATTTATTTAAAATATCAATGTTTTATCCTTTGTTTTTCATATTATATTAGAATGCAGTTTTATTTATTGATCATTTGTAGCCTCATCACTCTCGTTTCTTCTTCCCCCAACAAATTTGAAATCTTCTGCAATAACTTCAGCAATATATTTTTTATTTCCTTCTTTATCTTCGTAGCTTCCTGTTCGTAATCTTCCGCTTAAGCTAATATAATTGCCCTTTTTTAAATATTTACATACTACCTCGGCTTTTTTACCCCAAACTGTTACTGGAATTAAATCTGCTTTCCTAGTCCCATCTGGGGATTTAAAATTTCTATCGACAGCAACTATGAACTTTGTAAATACTTTATCTCCAGCCTCTACAGTTCTAAGTTCAGGATCTTTTATAAGTCTTCCTAATATAATTATTTTGTTCATGTTAACACCTCCTGAATATTTTCATTTTAAGTGTTTCCATGAACAAAGATTAATATTCAACTATTTTTCCTATTTATTTAATTTTTTTATTCTTTGCCTATTTATATCTAAAACCGAATTAATTTCTACCCCAAACATGAAAATTATAGACGACAAAAATAACCATATCATTAAAATAAATACTGCAGCTAAACTCCCATAAAACTTCGAATAATTGTTATAATTATTAATATAGAATGAAAAAACAATTGAAATCATCAACCACCCTATAGTACTAAAAATAGCTCCTGGCAAAACTTCTTTCCATTTTAACATTTTAGATGGTGTATATCTATATATTGCTGCAAATACAAAAATTAAAACAAAAATAATTACTCCATATCTTAACACATTCCATATAACTCCTATAACTTCTTTAAGAGGTAGCATTTCTATTAGATGGTTTCCAATAACTCTTCCGAACACCAATGAAGCCAATGCCATTAGAACTGTTAATGCTAATGCTATAGTACTAATAAATGATACCATTGCTCTTCTTATATATGTTCTTTCATCATGTATATTATAAGCCTTATTAATCCCTTTCATTACAGCTCTAAATCCTGATGATGCTGTCCATACGGCTAATATAATTGATATTCCCAATAAACCTGTGTTTTGTGATCCAAGAACCTCTAATATTGTAGTTTCTGTAAGTTCCATTACCGATATTGGTAATATAGTTCTCAATCCCTCTAGAACCTCCTTAGAATTTAGATGAATAAATCCAACCAGTGTAAGCAAAAACATTATGAATGGAAAAAATGAAAGAACTAAATAGTATGCCAATTGTGATGCTAGAGCAAATATATCATCTCTTTTTACCTTAACTATTAAGTGTATTAGTAAATCCATTTTGGAATTTTTTTCATTATTCATATAATCACCAATCTATCCTTTTATTACTTTTTTTATTTTATGCTATTATTCTCTATTTTATAATTTTTAATGGTTGCCATTCCTCTGGCATTAGATTGAAATACTCTGAATTTGTATATCTATCATCAATAAGTAACACCCTACCTTTGTCCTCTTCAGTTCTAATTACACGTCCTACAGCCTGCATAACTTTATTCATTCCTGGATATATATATGCTATTCTTTCTCCTTCTTCGCTAAAATGATTCTTTATAATCTCTCCTTCTAATGAAACTTTAGGATACCCCACACCTACTACTATAGCTCCTATAAGTTTATCTCCAGGCAAGTCAATTCCCTCTGAAAACAATCCTCCAACTACACAAAAAGCAATTACATCTTCTCCTTCTTCAAATCTAGATAAGAACCTTTTTCTATCTTCATCATCCATATTAGCTTCTTGAGAAATTATATTATTAACTTGAAAATTATCTTCAATATAGAATTTTGCCTTATTAGCATATTCATATGAAGGAAAAAAAATCATATAATTTCCCTTTTGTATGTTTATAAACTCAAAAATCTTATTGCAAATTTGAGGCAATGTTTTATCCCTAGCCGAATATCTAGTATTCCCCTTATATAAATAAACTTCAAGGTTTTCTTTTGGGAAAGGGGATCTTAGTTTAAGTCTATAATCATTAATATCTCCTCCTAACACTTTAATGAAATACTGAAAAGGAGCTAAAGTTGCTGAAAAAAGTATTGTTGCTTTGAACTTATCCATAGTACTTTTAAGTTTTTCTGCTGGATCTACACAAAACATGGAAATAATAACATCATCTCTTTCTATATTAACGTACGTTACATAATCATCCCCATATAATTCTGAAATAGACAAAAAACTATTTATATCAAAATATATATCCAACAATAAATCAGTAAATCTAAACTTTTCTTTTCTTACAAGTACTTCTTCAGACTCTCTATGAAAGCTTCTTAATATTTTACAAAGTTCTTTAGGTACTTCCTTATAAAATATTGAATTTTTATCCTGAGCTTCACAATTTCTTTTCTCTTCTATAAATAATTTATTAATTTTATTTATAATCTTATATATATTAGGTAATACTCCCTTAACTTCTCTTCGTAAATTCAAAAATTCACTTTTACTTAATTTAGTGCTATATCCACTTCTTCCTCTATCAATTAAGTTATGTGCTTCATCCACAAGAATAATATTATTTTCCCCTTCATCATCAACTATGCGCCTAAGATAAACTTTTGGATCAAATATATAATTATAATCGCAAATTACCCCATCACACCATTTGACTAAGTCTAGAGATAATTCAAATGGACAAATCTTGTATTTATCTCCATAATAAATCAATTCCCGATACGAAATAAAATCTTCATTTTCTAACACTTCGAAAATAATATTCTTCACTTTATCATAGTAATTCTTTGCATAAGGGCACATTTCTTCATTACACTCAACCTTATCATTGCGACATATTTTCTCTTTCGCTGTTAGTGAAATTGATTTAAATACTAATCCTTGTCTTCTTAAGTCCTCCAATGTATCTTCTGCGACTTTTCTATTTACATTTTTGGCAGTCAAATAAAATATTCTATCAGCTAAACCTTTCCCTACTGCCTTAATACTTGGAAAAAGAGTTGAAATTGTTTTCCCAATCCCTGTAGGAGCTTGCAGAAATATCTTTTTTCCCTCTTTTATAGTTCCATAGCAAGCTCTTATAAGATCTAATTGTCCTGCTCTATATTCATTAAAAGGAAATATAATGCCCATTATAGTTTTATTTCGCATTTCTTTATGTTTAATTTCAACAAGTACATATTTCTTATAGTAACCTACTAACTCTTCTATATATGTTGCTAATTCTTCAAATTCATATCTATTTAAAAACGACTTAACTTCATTTGTTTCCAAATTATAATAACTTAGTTGAACATATATAGTAGAGATACATCTTTCTTTGCTTATCATATACGCATATATTTTTCCTTGACTCCAATGCATAATATTAAAATCATCATATATATCTCTAAGCGGTACATATGTAGATTTAATTTCTTCAACTATTATATTATCTCCATCTTTTATAATTCCATCGCATCTACCTTCTAAATGTAAAATAAAATCATCCATATCTATGTCTGTCTTTAAATAAACTTCTTTTTCATATTCCTTATAAATTTCTTCATTACTTTTCTGTAATTTTTGATGGGCTCTTACTCCCTCCAAAGCTCTAGCATTGGTTTTAAATCTATTATCTAAACTTCCTGATTTTAAAATTACTTCAACAAATTCTCGTACTGACTTTCTTACTTCAACTGCCATCATTCTTCACCTTAATTCTATATAAATAAAAAAATAGGAGAACTACGCTCTCCTATTCCGTACTGTAGTCATTAACAATTTTTTGTACCAGTTTTTTTATTGCACTTGCTTGTGAAAGCAAAGCCATCACACTAACAAACACTCTTATACGCTCTTCATCTTTTTTATCCAATTCAAGCGAATCCATAATTTTATCTAATTTTCCTAAATCCCCAGTAGAATTCATTAAAATCGAGCCATAACTTTCCTGCTGAATTTCTTCAAATATTTTATATGCAGACTCCCATGATATTATATCATCATTTCTATCATTTATTTCATTAAATGCTAAACTAAATACTTTCTTAATTTCTTCTGTTGTCAATACTGGTCTCATATAACTCAAAAGTACAAGTTGCACCAAATGTATTTTAGTATAACCTCTCTTCTTACCATCCTCTGGCTTAGTTATAACTCCACTTTTAATATAATTTTGGACAATATTGCTGGTATACTTATCGTTAGGAAATTTATCATTTAAAAAATCAATTACTTGTGACAAAAACAAATCATATTGTGGTAAATCACTATATGGAATTGTACTACTACTTGATGGCTCATTTGCTAGTTCTTCTATATAATTAGAATCAAATTTATTACCCATATATATCCCACCTTTAAATGTTTATCGTTAATTATATTATATAGTACAAAAAAACTTATTACAAGTTACATTAACTATATTATTTTTATTGCTATTTTTTTAAATTAATAGTATATTATACATATACATATTTCGACAAATATTCTTTGTTTTCATAAGCCAATGTCAATTTTTATCATTTTTAATTTTATCGCTTCTTTTATGATTTTATTTCCATGTTTTGGTTTTTGCTGAATTGCTGTAATTATAGGTTCTTATCTAAAAAAAAAACTAATCATAAATATATTTTTTAAATGTAAACTATTGACATTTTCAAAAAATGGTAGTATATTCAATTTAGACATAGTTTAGAGAGAAATTTGTAAATATAAAAATATTTTTCACATTTTTAGTTGACTTTATATTACAAACTTGGTAACATAACATAGTAAAATGTCGAACAATGCAAATATAAGGAGGAATTTTAAATGAAATCAACAGGTGTAGTAAGAAGAGTGGATGAATTAGGAAGAATTGTTATTCCTATAGAATTAAGAAGGACTTTAGATATCGCAGAAAAAGATGCTTTAGAAATTTATGTAGATGGTGAACAAATCATATTAAAGAAATACGAACCAGCTTGTATCTTCTGTGGTGATGCTAGAGATGTTATAAACTATAAAGGTAAGAATATCTGCAAAAATTGTCTTGAAGAAATGAAGAACGGAAGATAATATACAGATACATATATTAATATTTTAATATAAAAAAAGTACCTCTATCCCCTAGAGGTACTTTTTTTATATTTCTAATTCTGTTGAGACCTTATACACTATATTTCTTTCTAAGCTTCTATCTTTTGCCACCTTTTTTACCGCTTCCTTTTTACTTAATCCTTCTTTTACAAGTAGTATTATATGCTCTTCTATAGTTA
>NZ_SULK01000005.1:202597-207555 GCF_007115085.1 Clostridium sp. HBUAS56017
AATCTCTCCACTTCTCTTTATTTTCATTCTCTATCTCTTCCTGCTGCTTACCTTCAACAACTAGTACAAATTCACCTTTTATCCCCTTTTCAGAGAAGTACTCAATAACTTCTTTTATACGTCCTCTTTTTATTTCTTCATGCAATTTGGTCAATTCTCTACAAACAGCTATTCTTCTGTTTCCTAATTCCTCACATAATAAACTTAATGTGCTCAGTAATCTATGTGGGGATTCATAAAAAATCAAAGACTCTGTTACTTCTCTAATATCTTGAAATAATTTTTTTCTCTCCTTGGTTTCCCTCGATATAAACCCCCTAAATTGAAACTTTGTTGTATCCAAACCAGAGTATACAAGAGCAGTTGTTATCGCTGTCGCTCCTGGAAGAACTTCAAAATTTATATTATTTTCTATACATTTTTCAACGATGACCGCCCCTGGATCTGAAATCCCCGGAGTTCCAGCATCAGTTACAATAGCTATTACCTTACCTTTCTCTACATAATCTAATATCTCTTCACTTTTAGTTTGTTCATTATGTTTATGATAACTTATTAAAGTTTTTCGTATACTAAAATGATTTAATAATTTTAATGTTTGACGTGTATCTTCTGCTGCTATAATATCGGCATTTTGTAACACTTCTAACCCTCTTAATGTCATATCTTTTAGATTTCCAATAGGCGTAGGTACTAGAAACACTTTTCCTTCACTCATTGCTATTCGTTCCTTCCATAAATTGAATTTATTTCATCGCTATATCCACCTTCATCGTTATAAACATATAAAGGGGCTTCCCACTTTAAAAACTTTCCTCCATCCCTTTGCCCTTCTACTAAAACTATATTTGGTGCTTTTTTGGTATTAGGATGGACCATTCTTATTCTTTTAGGCTCCACACGATGCTTTCTCATAAGATTTAGTATGTCTACTAACCTTTCTGGTCTATGAACCATATAGATGCGGCCATTATCTTTCAGTAAGGTCCTAGAAGCTATTATGACATCTTCTAGCGTGCACATAACTTCATGTCTTGCTATAGCTAACTTATCTGATGGATTAACTATTCCTGTACTATTTAATTTATATGGTGGATTAACTGTAACCACATCAAATCTTCCCAAGCTTTTTAAGAACTCCAACTCTCTTAAATCTTCAGCATAAAACTTAATTTTATCTTGAACTGAATTAAGTTCTGTACTTCTTTGAGCCATATTAGCAATATCTTCTTGTATTTCTATCCCTACAACTTCTTTAGGCGAATATTTTCCCCATATCAAAAATGGTATTATTCCTGTGCCTGTACATAGATCAATAACTCTAAAGTTGTTCTTTACATTAGCAAAATCTGATAATAAAACTGCATCAACTCCAAATCTAAATGCATCTTTTTTTTGGATTAATTTTAATCCCTTTAACTGTAAATCATCAATGGATTCATCTTTATATATTTCATTATTATACATCTAATCAACTCCGCAAAAATGATACATATTATTATACATTAATACTCTGAAAGTCACAAATAAAAAAGCTATTTCAAATGAAATATCAATTTCATTTGAAATAGCTTATCCTTATAATACTAATTTAATATTCTTCTTCCTGCCATAAATGCATATACTGGAGATATCTTAATTACATCTCCTGTTTGTGGTGAATGTATCATCTGACCATTACCTATATATATTCCTACATGTCCTGCATGTGGAAATACTAAATCCCCAGGTTGTAATTCATCCCTTGAAACTGGTGTTCCTTGATTAATTTGAGTATACGTAGTTCTTGTTATATCAATTCCAGCTGCATGTGAATATACATACTGTGTAAATCCTGAACAGTCAAACCCAGCTGGAGTTGTTCCTCCATATATATATGCTAATCCCAAGAATTGATATGCATAGTTTACAATAGCTGATGTACTACCTGATTGACGTACTCCACCTACTACTACTCCCCTGTTTGTTCTTGCAGCTTCTTCATTCTTTTTCTTTCTTGCAGCTACATCTTTAGCTTTTTCTATAATATCATTTACATTTTTAATAACTGATTCACTCTTCAATTGTTTATCTCTAACTAGTCTTAATCTAGTAACAATATCCATAATTGAGCTAGATGTACTATTTGGATCATTCATTGCATTGTTCAGCGCATCAATGTCACCCTGCACAATTGCTTGCTCCATTGGAGTCATAAACTTTTTATTAAACTCATCTTGCTCTGCTTTAGCTTGCTCAACAAAAACTTGCTGTTCTGATCTCTTCTCATCAAGCTTAGATTTTTGTTCTTGTATATCTTCATTAAGATCTTCAATCTCATTTGCCTTTGTTCCTAATGAAGTCACTTTCTCATCAAGCTTCTTTTTATTATCAGTTAGGTCTTGTACAACTTTTTTATCTATGCTAACTAGTCTTCCAGCTGTATCAATCTTACTAATTAAATCGCTAAAACTATCTGCTGAGAATATTAAAGAAAGATAACTAGTTTGTCCACCAGACTTATATACCTCTCTCAATCTTTTTCCTAATACATCTTCTTTTTCAGAAATATCTACCTTAGCTTGATCAATTTCTTTATTTGTGTTTTTCACTTCTTTATTTATGTTATCAATTTGACTATTATTATCGTTAATTTTTATAGCTAACCCACTTATTTGATTATCAAATTCTTGAACCTTTTGATTTGTTTCATTTACTTTTGCTTGTAACTTTTCATAATCATCATGTACGTTAGTTAACTCCTGATCTGTAGGTGTTGCGCTAACCTGAATCGGCGGCACTACTGTTGTAAGAACAAGTATTCCTGCTATAAATGCAGATAATATTTTTTTCTTCATTCACAATGGTCTTTTAGACCATCCCTCCCTTCCTAAACTCAGTATATTCTTAATTATATAATAGATTATATCATTATATTCATTATCAAACAACTTGTCTAAGTATTTATGAGCCTTTTTTATCTTTTATTACCCTACATATATTCCATTATCCTATGAAATTCTACTATATCCTCTATATTGTAAATAATTTCATCATTTATTTATGACACTTTTCATTCAAATTATCTTATAACTTCCATTTGACATATCATACTCATCAATATATAATGATATATGTACCACGGGGTGTGGCGCAGATGGTAGCGCGCATGGTTTGGGACCATGAGGTCGCAGGTTCGAGACCTGTCACCCCGACCATAAAAAAGGCAGACAATTTGTCTGCCTTTTTTATTATATTACTATAATAAAATATTTGAGGTGAAATATGTTAAGAAATATGAATGCTGCAATTTTTGACTTAGATGGAACTCTTATTGATTCAATGTGGATATGGGAGAAGATTGATGCTAATTATCTTAATTCAAAAGGCATTGATCTTCCTCCTAACCTTAAAGATGAAATTAGTCATCTAAGTTTTGAACAAACTGCAATATATTTTAAATCAAGATTTAATTTAGATGATTCCATAGAGACAATCCTCTCCACTTGGAATAACATGGCTTATGAATATTATTCTAATGATGTTACTTTAAAACCTGGAGTAATACAATTCTTAAATTACCTTAAGAGCTTAAAAATTAAAATTTCCCTAGCCACAAGTAATAATACTACCTTGCTAAATGCAGCATTAAGATCTACTGGTATTGACCATTATTTTGATTCAATTACAACTACCGACGAAACAAAAAGTAATAAAAGTAAGCCCGATGTATATTTATTGGCTTCAAGAAAATTAAATGTTTCTCCTGAAAATTGTATTGTATTTGAAGATATATTAGAAGCTGTAAAAGGAGCAAAGTTAGCTAATATGAAGGTAGTTGCTGTTTATGATAAATCCTCATCATATCAAAAAAATGAATTAATATCAAATGCTGACAAATACATATATGATTTTAGAGAACTTTTATAATTGTAAAAAAACACTATGTAACTTATATACATGTACAAAAAAAACTCCTGTAAAGGAGTTTTTTTTATTTTCTTTCTACACCATATTTCGTCTCTAATTCTTTAACCACATCAAGATATTTTCTTTGTTGAGCTTCTTGAATTAATTGTCCTGTAACAGTCTCTTTAACTTCTTCAAAACTTTTTTCCTTTGGCTCATTTTTTTGTTCTACTAGTATTAAGTGATATCCAAATTGAGTCTTAACAACATCTGTTACTTTTCCTATTTCAGCTCCAAAAGCTGCATCTTCAAATTCAGGTACCATCATTCCTCTACCAAAAGATCCAAGATCTCCTCCTTGCTCTTTTGATGGACAAGTTGAATATTTTTTAGCTGCATCTTCAAATGTTATCTTACCTTCTTCTATTTCTGCCTTAATACTAGCCGCTTCATCTTCTGTAGCAACTAATATATGCTTAGCTATTGCTGTTGGTTGATCCATAAACTTTTCTTTATTTTCATTATAATAGTTTTGAACTTCTTCATCAGTAATAGTTACTTCTGATAAAACTTTATTAATTGTCATTTGAATAAGAATTTCTTTAGCTAACTTTTTTACAGTTTCTTTATATTCATCTGTTTCATCTAATTTTATTTCTTCCCCAAACTTTCCGAATAATTCAAAAGCTATAGTTTGTTCTAATAATTGCTTTTTACTTTGTTCGTTATTCATATACATCCTTTTATCTTCTGGATATCTCATAATTATTTCATCAAGATCCCTATCTGTTATTTCATTTCCTGCAACAACTGCCCATACTTTATTCTCCATTGTTTATCTCCTTTTTATTTAAAATAGTATAGATACATTTTATCAATATATATTGATTATAACAACAACTTAATTTTTTTCCTTTTATCTCTTATATAAATATGTTTTATTCTAACATTATATAAAAAAGCACTAACCTAAGTTAGTGCTTATCCTGGTGGCTCGACCAGGAATCGAACCAGGGACACGAGGATTTTCAGTCCTCTGCTCTACCGACTGAGCTATCGAGCCACATTAC
>NZ_SULK01000050.1:0-3137 GCF_007115085.1 Clostridium sp. HBUAS56017
CTATCAACCCCCATATCGGACTTTCACCGACTAGTACGTGCCCATGCTGGGCACACATAATATAGACCTGACCAAGTTAAATATGGTCAGGTCTTTTAAATATCATCAAGAACATTGTAAAATAAGCCACGTGTTATCAAAATTTTTATTTTTTAAATCTACCTCTTTTATGTAGTAATGAATATTATCTGAGTAACCTAATAGCTTAGATAAATTTTCTCCACTAGTCTTATATCTATCTTTCTCTAAAAAGTCATTGCACTCATCCCACAAATCATAATTATCAAATATTTCTTCACAATTCATCTGTGCTAAAAAACTTAAAGGACTATTTTTTATCTCATGAGAAAATGGATCTTCCCAAGTAAAGTAATACCACTGAAATCCTTTTGGCAAATCTGGACATCCTCCAAATTTTGATACTACAATCGGTAATGATTTAGACTTATTTTTATCAAAGCAAATTTGTTTATTTACAAACAATATTATCTAGATCACATTGTCAGCACTTTTATGCAAAGTGAATCCTTAGAGGCCTATTGCCACTCGTCTATGCGTTATCTTTTGGATTATGACAAAAATAACGACACAGAGCTTGCATATACATTATATATGTACATTCTTAATGAGCGTAACTTGCTAAATCCATCAAATGCTATACATGTTCACCGTAACACATTGATCTATCGGACCTATACATATAATACTCTAATTCCATTTCACACCAAAATTAGAACCTTCATTTTGCCACTGACGGTCAAACCAGGACTTCCCACTAACATTATATATTTTATCATCTAAAGTCAATGTTCATTAATAATCATATTTGAAATTTTATACAGAGCTTTTTACCTAATCCTTCATCCTTTTCACTTATCTCTGCATAATCTAAAGGGTATATTTTATTATCTCCATAGTACCAACCAATTGTTTCATCTGTAATTGAAAGGTTTGAATTGATAATAGATACTTTATTAGGTTGCTTCATTAATTCTTTTAAATAAAAAAAATAGTGTCTCAAGACAATATTTCACAATCAAGTTGTTCAAGATATGAAAAAAAATTTAGAGAAAAAGATAAAGATATAAAATAGCATAATAAATTTTTAGGATGATGTACAATTGCAAAAAGTGCCCCCTATAGGCGCACTCTTAAACATAAGATACTGATAACTTTTAAATACTAAAATCGACCTTCATTCTTTTGAAATTTAATATTCATGTAGTATGTAGGCTGCATTATTTTTTATATATAAAATTATTGACTGTAAAACCGACTAACCTTAACAATATCAAATTGTAAAATACCTTCTTGCTATTTCTAAAACTGTAAGTTATACACTCCTCATGTGACTTGTTACCATACTGTTACATTAGAATACCCACTACTTTGATATCCTTCTGTTGCAAACATTTGGTAAGCCCAATTTCTACCTAAATTCATTCCACAATTTCTCCATGCATTCACATGATTGCTAAAAGTGATTGCATTGTTAGCCCCCATTGGTCTCTTTGAAGTTCTAACACTCCAATACTGCTTAAATGTTGAACTATTACTATCAATGGAAGGTGCGTTATATCGTGTGGTCTCATATATATCATATGTTCCTCCATCACTATTTACACTTCCCTTATATATTCCAGTTGGCCTATAAGTTCCCCAACTGTCAACAACATAGTATTCTATAAGAGGACTTCTTGTCCACCCATATAGAGACAAATATCCATTACCAGATGGTGAAAATGCTCCAGCATTATAGTTTATTGTTCTAGATGGTGATCCAACATTCCAACCTTTACCCACAACAAAATTCCCACAATTTGACCATGAAACACTATAATTGCCACCAGATCCATTAGTAGCATTTACTGTTCCACCACCATCAGTCCAATTTTGCCAATAGTTTGTTGTTTCTGCAGATGCTTTTACTGCAAACAAACTAGTAATACTTATTAAAATTGTACAAAATAACATTGAGATTTTTTTAAACATAATTTACCCCTCCTGTAAAATATTTTTATTTTAAACTACCTACATACTACTCTTTTATAAATCGCTCTCTTTTATCCTCATTGTAACATATTACAAAAATTGTATATAGTTACTTTAGTTATATCTTTTATACCACTTTTATTGTAAAAAGTTCAGTGTTATTATACTCAAGACATTCCTCACCCCCATCTTTTAGAGTATTTATTAAAATTTTACATGCTATCAATTAACCAGTTTATTTATCTAAAAGTCATCTCCATTATGAAAAATCCCCGAAACTAATCAGTCTGAGGGATTATAAAACACACTTCAATATTTACTTAAAAGTCCTAAAGCCTAAATATAATTTTACATCTACACCTCTAACTCCAATCTCCTTATAAATTTTAAAGAGTTTTTTTACTAGTTTCCTACAGGATCAGCTTCGAACCTTTTATTATGGTTTCCCAAAGTTAAGACATTTATAATTTTACATTTCTTTTTTTGCAAAAATCTTCCTTTTCAATAGAGCAAATTATATATTCCTGTGCTAGAAAAGATCCAAAGCTATGACCAAATAAGAACATAGGTAGCTTTGGATGTTTCTTCTATTGTACTAGTAGTTTTACCATGTCCACGATGATCAAAAGCATATACAATAAAACCATTTATATTGAGATATTCTGAACATTCATCATATCTACTTGAATGTTCAGCCATACCCATTTGTAGTTAATATTGATGAGGCTACTAAGCAAAACAATACTTTTCGTACCGCTTTATGGACAGGAGAAAATCTACAGCTTACACTTATGAGCATCACTGTTGGAGGCGAAATTGGTTTAGAAATTCACCCTAAAAAAGATCAATTTCTACGTATTGAAGATGGTGAAGGCATAGTTATGATGGGGCGCAAAAAAGACTCTTTGGATTTTCAACATAAAGTATATGATGATTTTTCTTTCATCATACCTGCTGGCATATGGCATAACCTCGTTAATACAGGTAATAAACCAATTAAACTATACTCTATATACGCACCACCTCAACATCCTCATAGCATAGTTCATCCAACTAAAGCTGATGCAGAAGAAGCAGAAGAGCATCACGACCACTAATCGAGTAGGAGGTAGATAATTATTTTATCTACCGACCTCTCACACCAC
>NZ_SULK01000051.1:0-2916 GCF_007115085.1 Clostridium sp. HBUAS56017
TTATTTGGTCAAGCCCTCGACCTATTAGTATCAGTCAGCTAAATATGTTACCACACTTACACCTCTGACCTATCAACCTTGTGTTCTTCAAGGGGTCTTACTAGCTTACGCTATGGGAAATCTCATCTTGAGGTGGGCTTCACGCTTAGATGCTTTCAGCGTTTATCCCTTCCCGACTTAGCTACCCAGCTATGCTCTTGGCAGAACAACTGGTACACCAGAGGTCAGTCCATCCCGGTCCTCTCGTACTAAGGACAGCTCCTCTCAAATTTCCTGCGCCCGCGACGGATAGGGACCGAACTGTCTCACGACGTTCTGAACCCAGCTCGCGTGCCGCTTTAATGGGCGAACAGCCCAACCCTTGGGACCTACTTCAGCCCCAGGATGCGACGAGCCGACATCGAGGTGCCAAACCTCCCCGTCGATGTGGACTCTTGGGGGAGATCAGCCTGTTATCCCCGAGGTAGCTTTTATCCGTTGAGCGATGGCCCTCCCACGAGGTACCACCGGATCACTAAGCCCGACTTTCGTCCCTGCTCGACTTGTAGGTCTCGCAGTCAGGCTCCCTTCTGCCTTTGCACTCTACGAACGATTTCCGACCGTTCTGAGGGAACCTTTGGGCGCCTCCGTTACTTTTTAGGAGGCGACCGCCCCAGTCAAACTGCCCACCTAACAATGTCCTGTCACCAGTTTCATGGCATCCAGTTAGAACCTCAGTACTATCAGGGTGGTATCCCAAGGACGACTCCACCAAAGCTGACGCTCTGGTTTCTCAGTCTCCCACCTATCCTGTACAGACAATACCGAAATTCAATGCTAAGCTACAGTAAAGCTCTACGGGGTCTTTCCGTCCAATCGCGGGTAGCGAGCATCTTCACTCGCACTACAACTTCGCCGGATTCACAGTTGAGACAGTGCCCAAGTCATTACGCCATTCGTGCGGGTCAGAACTTACCTGACAAGGAATTTCGCTACCTTAGGACCGTTATAGTTACGGCCGCCGTTTACTGGGGCTTAAGTTCACACCTTCGCTTGCGCTAAGTGTTCCCCTTAACCTTCCAGCACCGGGCAGGCGTCAGCCCCTATACATCAGCTTTCGCTTTAGCAGAGACCTGTGTTTTTGCTAAACAGTTGCTTGGGCCTATTCTCTGCGGCCTGCCATACGACAGGCACCCCTTCTCCCGAAGTTACGGGGTCAATTTGCCTAGTTCCTTAACTGTGATTCTTCCGCCGGCCTTAGGATTCTCTCCTCACCTACCTGTGTCGGTTTGCGGTACGGGCACTACTTCTCTCTCTAGATGCTTTTCTTGGAAGCATGGAATCAGATACTTCGGCTCCGTAGAGCCTTCCCCATCACGCCTCAGAATTGTTAGAACGGATTTGCCTATCCTAACTCCCTAAACGCTTAGACTAACATCCAATAGTTAGCACATCCTATCCTTCTCCGTCACACCATCGATAATAACGATAATAGTGGTATCGGAATATCAACCGATTGTCCATCACCTACGCCTTTCGGCCTCGGCTTAGGTCCCGACTAACCCTCAGAGGACGAACCTTCCTGAGGAAACCTTAGGTTTTCGGCCTGTGGGATTCTCACCCACATCTCGCTACTAATGCCAACATTCTCACTCGTAATCAGTCCACCGCTCCTTACGGTACGACTTCAGCCCGATTACGACGCTCCTCTACCGCTCACGCAAACGCGCAAGCCCGTAGCTTCGGTGGTAAGTTTGAGCCCCGGACATCTTCGGCGCAGGATCTCTCGACTAGTGAGCTATTACGCACTCTTTAAATGAGTGGCTGCTTCTAAGCCAACATCCTAGTTGTCTTAGAAATCCCACATCCTTTTCCACTTAACTTACACTTTGGGACCTTAGCTGACGATCTGGGCTGTTTCCCTTTTGACCACGGAACTTATCTTTCGTAGTCTGACTGCCGAACTTATAGTATGTGGCATTCGGAGTTTGATAAGGTTCGGTAAGCGCTATGCCCCCTAGCCCATTCAGTGCTCTACCTCCACTACTCACATTCGACGCTAGCCCTAAAGCTATTTCGAGGAGAACCAGCTATCTCCGAGTTCGATTGGAATTTCTCCGCTATCCACAGCTCATCCCATGGTTTTTCAACACCAACGTGGTTCGGTCCTCCACGGGGTTTTACCCCCGCTTCAACCTGGCCATGGATAGGTCACCCGGTTTCGGGTCTACGGCATGCAACTAGTCGCCCTATTAAGACTTGGTTTCCCTTCGGCTCCGTACCTTAAGTACTTAACCTTGCTACATACCGTAACTCGTTGGCTCGTTCTACAAAAAGCACATCATCACCCTCATAAGGGGCTTTGATCGGTTGTAGGCACACGGTTTCAGGTTCTATTTCACTCCCCTCCCGGGGTTCTTTTCACCTTTCCCTCACGGTACTGCTTCACTATCGGTCATCAGGTAGTATTTAGCCTTGGGAGGTGGTCCTCCCTGCTTCCCACAAGGTTTCACGTGTCTCGTGGTACTCTGGATCAGAACTTGATCATTATAATTTTCACTTACGTGGCTATTACACTCTATGGCTCAACTTTCCAGTTGTCTTCAATTAATCATAATTTCTCGTTATGTTCTGTCCGCAACCCCAAAGATAAATCTTTGGTTTGGGCTCTTTCCCTTTCGCTCGCCGCTACTAAGAAAATCGATTTTTCTTTCTCTTCCTCCAGGTACTTAGATGTTTCAGTTCCCTGGGTTTACCTTCATATAGCTATGTATTCACTATATGATACATGGGGTTTCCCATGTGAGTTTCCTCATTCGGAAATCTTCGGATCTCTGGCTATGTGCGCCTACCCGAAGCTTATCGCAGCTTATCACGTCCTTCATCGGCTCCTGATGCCAAGGCATTCACCATGCGCCCTTTGTAGCTTGACCTATC
>NZ_SULK01000052.1:0-1456 GCF_007115085.1 Clostridium sp. HBUAS56017
TTTCAAGTGTGACAAGAAGTTGCGTGATACATTGTCGTTAGACTACCCCATCCATTCGGGGTAACTCTATCGTGACTAGCGTGAATGGTAACGTTCGGGTTAGAAAGCTCACGAGACAATGTGGAAGTCCGAGTAGCCTAAACTGGGGCAACTGCTAGAGTAAGAATACTATGGAGAACGTAAAGTGAATTATTGTAGGAATCGTTACGCTGGAGAAAGCGAAATAGGCTGAAACGCTTTGACCAAAATGGTAAGGAGTCGAGCAAAGGCCAACTGTTAAACCAATGCGAATGGATAAAGAACTCCCGGTTTAAAGATGACTCCTAAGGCATTTATAATTATGTATTACGTGGAACTTGGTAAACCCTATATGTTCCTCTACCGAGAGGTATCTAACTGTAAAGGGCGAAACGACATAGAGGGCAGAAGAAAAGGATAAAAAGCGAAGGCTGATTTTGTAATGAAAACAGATAGGAGTTCAAACTTTGCTCTAACCTGAAAGGGTGCAGACTTATCCTATGGTATTTCTTAGCAGGAAAGGATTATATATTTATGAATTTTAGTAATTCAACGACGGATAAAACCGAGAGACTAAAAGACACAAAATCACTTGCCTTTCAATGGGAAACGATTGACTGGAAACAAGTTGAATATGATGTTAATAGACTACAAACCCGAATCGCTAAGGCAACAGTAAAAGGAGACAAAAATAAAGTCAAAAGATTACAATACCTATTAACCCACTCTTTTTCAGCTAAAGCCTATGCTGTAAAAAAAGTAAAAACAAATAAAGGGAAAAACACACCAGGAGTAGATAAGAAATTATGGTCTACCTCTGCTTCGAAGATGAAAGCAGTGCTTTCGCTCACCGATAAAAACTATAAAGCAAAGCCTTTAAGACGAGTATATATCGAAAAGAAAGGTAAAAAGCAGAAACGTCCATTAGGGATACCAACGATGTATGATAGAGCAATGCAAACCTTATATGCGTTAGCACTTGAGCCAATCTCAGAAACAAAAGGCGATTCTATTTCCTTTGGATTCCGTCGAGGAAGAAGTTCAAAAGACGCCTGTGAGCAGATATTCTGTGTATTAGCTAGAAAATGTTCTCCAACATGGATACTTGAAGGTGACATTAAAGGTTGCTTTGATAACATTAACCATGAATGGTTGCAAAACAATATACCAATGGATAAAAGTATTATGAAACAGTTCCCAAAATCAGGATATATATATGAAGAAAAACTATTTCCAACAGAAACGGGTTCGCCACAAGGCGGAGCAATCTCTAGTATATATGCAAATATGACATTAGATGGACTCGAAAAAGTGATTCAAGACAAATACCATAGAAATTCAAAAGGTAAAATAGAAAATCACTATAGAGCCAAAACTAAAGTTAATTTGATTCGTTATGCCGATGACTTCATTATCACCGCAAACTCAAAAGAAGTTG
>NZ_SULK01000052.1:1744-2318 GCF_007115085.1 Clostridium sp. HBUAS56017
TTTCTTGGCTGGACATTTAAGAAATACAATGGGAAATTAATAGTGAAACCATCTAAAAACTCTATTAAAAACATGATTAAGAGATGTTCCACAATAATCCTTAAGGAAGGAAAAGCTAGTACTCAATCGGACTTAATAAGAAGGCTTAATCAAGTCATAAGAGGTTGGACGAATTATCACAAACACGTGGTTGCTAGCAAAGTCTTTTCATATATTAACAACACCCTTTATCACTTATTACAGCAATGGGCAAAACATAGACACCCCACCAAGAATAAATGGTGGAGGTTAAATAAATACTGGCATGAAAAAGGCTGGAAAAGATGGCTTTTCAAGACGGATGAGTACAGTCTAATTAATTTGAGGCGGATTAAAATCGTCAGACATCCCAAATTGCAGATTACAAAAACACCGTTCTTAAACAAAGACTATTTTGACAAAAGAAAGACAAGACTACATACACTTGTTGCCGCCTGAAAAGGTGAAGAAATGCTTGAGCCGTATGAGCGGGAAACTCTCACGTACGGTTCTTAGATGAGGGAAAGGGAGCAATCCCTTTTTCTTAATCGATTAT
>NZ_SULK01000053.1:0-2277 GCF_007115085.1 Clostridium sp. HBUAS56017
CAATGGGAGTAGCTGGAGACTTGTATATTGGAGGAGAATGTCTTGCAGAAGGCTATGCAAATGACTTAAAGCAGACAAATGAAAGATTTATAGCAAATCCATTTGTACAAGAAGGAAATGAAAAGATGTACAAAACAGGGGATATGGCTAGATGGATGCAAGATGAGAATATGGAATTCTTAGGAAGAAAAGACCATCAGGTTAAAATAAGAGGCTATAGAATTGAAATTGGAGAAATAGAATATCAACTATTGAAACATGAATCTATAGAAGAAGTTTTTGTTATAGCAAGAGAAGATGAAGGAAAAAATAAATATCTTTGTGCATATATAGTGGCAAAAGAAGAATTAACTGTAGCAGAATTAAGAAAATATTTAGGAGATCTATTACCAATATATATGATTCCTTCATATTTCATACAAATTGATAAAATGCCTATAACAAGTAATGGGAAAATAGATAGAAAGTTACTTCCAAAACCTGGAGAAAAAATAAATACAGGAAAAGTTTATGAAGAAGCTACAAATGAAATAGAAAAGAAGTTAGTAGAGATATGGCAAGAAAATTTAGAAGTAAATAAAATAGGAATAAATGATAACTTCTTTGATATTGGAGGAGATTCATTAAATGCAGTAAGAATTATAGCTGAAATACATAAAAGCTTAAATGTTGAAATTTCACTTAGAGATATGTTTGATTTTAGTGAAATAAAGACATTAGCTGAGCAAATTCAACAAAGAAATAAAACTGACTTCAAATTAATAAGTAGTGTGGAGAAAAAAGAATACTATGAATTATCTTCTGCACAAAAGAGATTATTTGTTATAAAACAATTTCAAGATGCAAGTATAAATTATAATATGCCTTCAGTAACTATCATTGAAGGAAAGTTAGATGTAGAGAAGTTTGAAAATGTATTTAAAGAGTTAATTAAAAGGCATGAATCATTAAGAACTTCATTTGAAATTGTAAATGGAATACCTATGCAAAAGATTCATGAAGAAATAGATTTTCATATAGAGTTTATTGAAAAAGATGAAAGAGAACTTACAGAAGTAATAAAACAGTTCTTAAAACCATTTGATTTAAGCAAGGCGCCACTTTTAAGAGTAACTTTAGTTAAGCTAGATGAAGAAAGACATGTTATGCTTTTTGATATTCATCATATAGTATCAGATGGAGTTTCTATGGAAATCATCTTAAAAGAAATTCGACAAATATATGAAGATAAAGGAATAAAAGAGTTAGAAATACAATACAAAGAATTTTCACAATGGCAAAAGGAATTCTTAACATCAGAGATTGCCAAAAAGCAGGAAGAATATTGGCTAAGAGAGTTTTCAGGAGAAATACCAGTGCTTAACATGCCAACAGATTATCCAAGACCATCTGAACAAAGCTTTGAGGGAGATAAAATAAACTTCAAATTAGATAAAAAAGTGACAAAGCATTTAAAAGAAATATCTACCCAAATAGGTGCAACATTATATATGACAGTTGTTGCTGCATATAACGTATTGTTGGCAAAATATACAGGACAAGAAGATATAATTATAGGATCTCCTGTAGCTGGAAGAACTCATGAATCATTTCAAAATGTAGTTGGAATGTTTGTTAATACAATAGCATTAAGAAATTATCCTGAGTCAAATAAGAATTTTATAGAGTTTCTAAAAGAAGTAAAGAGAAAATTTTTAGAAGGTTATGAAAACCAAGATTATCAATTTGAAGAATTAGTAGTACGTCTTGATGTAGAAAAAGATTTTAGTAGAAATCCTTTATTTGATACTATGGTAGCTTGGCAAAATGTAGATATACGTGAAACCAATATAGCAGGATTAAATTTTGTTCCATATGACTTTAATGCTAATATAGCAAAGTTTGATTTAACATTGCTTGTATATGAAGGTGAAGACGGATTAGAATGCACTTTTGAATATTGTACAAAGTTGTTCAAAAAGGGCACTATAGAAAAGTTTGCAACAAGTTTTGGAAAAATATTATGTCAAGTAGTGGAAAATCCTAAAACAACAATTTCAGAACTAGAAATTATTAATGAGTCTGAAAAGAAAAAAGTTCTTTACGATTTTAATAATACAAAAGCTGATTATTCAAAAGATAAAACAATGCACCAATTATTTGAAGAACAAGTAGAAAAGACACCTAATAATTTAGCTGCTGTATTTGAAGGAAAAGAAATAACATATAGGGAATTGAATGAAAAATCAAATCAATTAGCAGCTTTCCTTAAGAGTAAAGGAGTAAATGCAGGTGAAC
>NZ_SULK01000054.1:0-2233 GCF_007115085.1 Clostridium sp. HBUAS56017
CAATTGAAATACCTGAGGAATTTCAAAATTATGAAGATTATCTTCTTAGTGAAGAAGAAGCAGAGAAATATCTTAATACAGAATTCCTTGGTATGAATTTATCAGGAAAGATATATTTTGGTGATGAGGCAAATGAAATACCACCTATCATATCGTATAGGAAAAATGGGAATGTGTATATATACTCACTTAGAGAGCTAATTGTTAAGGACATGTTTGGAAATGATATAGTTCCTACAGATGAGGAGCTAGAGTTTTTTCAAAAGATTGACCCTAAATATTTAGGAAAGTATAAACAATATAGCTATGAGCGTATATTTACTGATGAGATACCTGTTTCAATTGGTATTGTTGATGCAAGTGGATTGAGGGGAATAGGTAACCCTAAACCATTAGAAAATGGACCATATATAAAAAATGGAAAGCCAAATGGAAGACCTACTTTATCTGGAGAAAAGAAACTTCAATTTGAAAAAGATGTTTATAACAATAATGTTGACCCAGATGGAATATTACGTGACCCTAATGAGGGTGATATTATTGATTGGAAGCCGGGACAACCTAGAAAAGATGTAGTAGACTTTGGACATAAGTCAGGATATGGCTATAAGGACATGTTTGAGAAGTATAAAAATGGAAAAATAACACTTGATGAGTTAAAGGAATTTCAATTCAATCAAGATAATTATAGATTAGAAACACCATCAGCAAACAGGAAACACATATATGAATAGATAGTTTGTTATAAATGAATCAAAAGGAGAAGATATTTTGAAAATTACAAATGTTTTTGATGCAGTAAGAGATGGAACGTATGAAGATTTCATGGGTTTTTATACTGGAAACATTAATGAGGTAAGTGAGAACTTGGATTTAAATTTATTAAGTATTGCAGTTGTTAATGATAAAAATCCAAATGAAAAAATTAAAATAATCAAGTTTTTGCTTTCAGAGGGTATTGATGTCAAATTCACAAATAAAAAAGAAAATAGAAATCCACTACACATATTTTATTTTAATGTATTGAGACCAACTAGTGAATATATGTTGGAGATTACAAAGATATTGGTTGAGAATGGTATTGACATTAATGAAACTGATAAGTATAATGCAATTCCACTAAAGTATGCTATAACTATAACAAAGATACCTACTCAAGATATTAGACCTACTTATCAGTATTTACTTGAGCAAGGCTCAAACTACAATCATAAAGATATTTTTGAAAAATCTTGTATAGATTATGCTAAGGAATATACTTGGCGAAATGGTGTTATAGAAATAGTAAAGGAGTTTGAAAATGAAAATAAATAATAGTGAGTATGGTGGATTCGTGGTATCTAAAAATATTGTATCAGGAGTGCCCATTAGATACTCTTTTCGAGAAAAAAGTTCTATACAGCAATTGAATGGTTGGAACCTATATTCTATGAATGATGATGATGAATATGTTAATAATAGCAATAATTTTGTGATTTTGAGTGCAGAATCTATTAGCAAGGTAGCCCCTGTAGTCTTAGAAATATTTGATGCACCATATGGAACAGATTTGTGCTGGTTATATGAAGAAGGTGTTCATATAGGGTTTTATGATTTAGCAGCAGATAGAGAAACTACAATAGATGAAATTTTAAAGAATGATTAATTACTATCATATTTTATAAGATTCGTAAGCCAAACAAGTTTAGCAAGTAGCAGATGTTGCACTATCATATAAAACAAATTAGATATATAAATTATTTCAATAATACAGTGTGATGTAACTAAAAGAAAAATTAAATATATATTATAACTATGATAAGAGTGTGTTAAATTGGGAGAAGTCAGATTTAGTAACTTGGGATGATGACCCGAAGTATATTAAAGCTATTAGAAATTTAGTAATAGATAGTTCGAAATTAGATGGATTGCCAGATATATTTAGATTGTCAGAGAGTAAAAATTACATTATAGCGTCCGAGCAATTTAAAAAGAAAATTGAAGAAAAGGGATTGACAGGATTTCAATTTTTGGAAATTGAAATAGAAAAGTAATTGTCAATTTACTAAATTGGAGTAAAACTAACTGCATAAAATTATAGCATTATAAAACCTATTAAAATTAATAAATTATTAAATTGAATTGATAGCATAATTGTAATAATGTGCAAAAAGATGAAATGAATCAGCTGAAATTTAAGTAGGCTGGTTCGTTATTTTTTGTAATAAAATAGTGGTTGATATTAGGAAAGGTG
>NZ_SULK01000055.1:0-567 GCF_007115085.1 Clostridium sp. HBUAS56017
AGGTTAAATGTAAATTCAACTAAAAATACACTTAACCTCATAATCCCTTTAAATGTTATTTATTTTTTGCTCTAAATAATTTCATTCTTCCTCAATTAAAGGTGCTATTGCTTTTCCTACCGCTTATCCACAAGCCCTATCTATTTGATATTTAATACAAAACTCTTTAAAGCTAATACTTTCTATATTACACTTCAAATATATCTTTATACAATTATCTAATGTCAAATCATAACTTTAGTAATCTATATCCTAAATTCCATTCTTTCATTATTTTCCCTTGACAATACTTGAATATCATCAACTCCAAAATTCTTGCAATTATTAATAATATTATAAAGTATAACTTTATTTTTACAATATAATTCAACATCAGTTGTATCTGTACAAAACAAAGCAATTTCACAATTACTATTTATAAAATCATCGTAAGTATCAACATTAGTTATTTCTGACTCATTCTTAAATGCTTTTATATCAGGAAATATTAAGTAATAATCTTTCAATTGTATACATCTAAAAAATTCTTGTCCATTTACTATGCTATTTTCAAAAATTGATGTATTA
>NZ_SULK01000055.1:634-2139 GCF_007115085.1 Clostridium sp. HBUAS56017
ATTATTGTTTCTGTCTTTATAAATAATTTCATCGTTTCTTATATTCCACACAAAATTATCTACTCCTGTTCCCTCAAATATCCTAAATAAAAAATTACTAAATTTATTTTTTAGCTTAAAATTTATACCTATCATATTTTACACCCAATTCTTTACCAAAAAGTAATATTCTAAATTAATTTATTATGGACATACTGCATTAACTGGTATTGTCCACCATAAAGGAGGCAATAACTATGGAATCATTCGAACTCCTCTATAAATAAGATAGCCTCCTCCTTGAATATTTCTTATATAGTAATCTACACCATTAAAACTTATGCTAAATAAGTTATTACTGTTTTGCAAATAGAAATTATTATTTTTTACTGATTTATTTTTACTATTTGCTTAAAACAAATATAATATGTACAATCTCTATCAAGATATAATCATCTTTATTTATCATAAACAAATTATTTAGCAAGAATTTTAATAATTAATCAATATCTTCACAAATAATTTCATTACAAATTGTAGTAATCTTATCCCCGGAATTGAGTACAAAACTTAAACTGAAGAAATCATTTAAATCAGCAACCTCTGTTAACTTGCTCCAAACTACAAATTCACTTTGTAATTCTTTATCTTGCATTTGAATGAAGTTTTCCAACATCTTATCATTCTCATTCAATTCCCAATCTAAAATACAGTCTCCTCCTCCCCAAAGTTTGATATTTGTCATTTCTGTATATAATACTTCCTTAAATATAATTGTTACCTTATTTTTTAAATGAAAATGATTAATTACAACTGTCATAATATTATCATCATATTTCAAACAAACTTCTACTAATTCTGAATCATGCAAACGAAAATCGTCTAGTCTATTAATGTTTTTTTTATTGACCTTCACTATATTTACCTCTCTTCTTAATCAAAATATAAACTTGCAAATGGTTCCGGAACAAGCATACTAGGATAATAATGAATACCATCTAAATGCTTTGATTTCCATTCTACTTCCATAACGTGATAATGTGCCCCATTCTCTATATCTTCATTCCATTCGAATACAGGAGCCTTACCTCCTCCAGGGAACCACTTAATTGTCTTTCCATTTTTAGTTCCAGCAAATTCTCTACGCACACATCCCTTTGGATTAAAATCATATGGATTTGCAGTAAATACTATTGGATTCTTCCTTTTTGGCGGATTTGCTGTTTTATTTCTATCAGTAGCACGATCTCTTACTTTACTACTCTCTGCACAATCCGAATAATTTTTATATACTTTATAGCCAACATAACCAGTCCAAATAACTACTGCTCCTATTAAAACTGGTGTTGCTACAAGTGCTCCAATACCTTCTCCTAGAGCTGCTAATCCAGAGAAAATTGCTCCTATCGCAAAATGTCCGCTCGGATCTGACGAACCAATTGGATTGTTCTTACAATAAGCAAATAAATTATGTCCTAACAAATCACCTGTTTTTCCTATTATACCATCTGCATTTATCCGATAGC
>NZ_SULK01000056.1:0-1872 GCF_007115085.1 Clostridium sp. HBUAS56017
ATGAATGTAGCATCATTATTTGTTGGAGCTGGAGAAATAAAAGAATTATCAGCATTAAAAAAGTTTGGAATAATTTTAAATGAAGGCAAAGAGATAAATGTATTAGAAAAGCTTATAGGAAAAGGAGTTAGCAATGATAATGCATTAAAGTTAATTAATAAACTAGATATAGAAGAGCTTAAAAAGTTACATTCATTTCTAGAAAAGAAACCATCAGACTTTGATGCAAGTGAAATTGTTGATAAGATATTAGGTGGAGAAAAGGTTGATGATGTTATTAAGGGGGTAGGTAAAGCCTATACAGGTGGAAGAACTCAATCAGAGTTAGATGATTTAGCAAGAGACCCTTCACATGCATTTAAAATAGAAGAACAAGGATTAAAAGAAAGAGAAATAGGTCTTGCTTTAGAAGAAAGAGGAGATTTAGGAAAGATTGTTCGTGATACACAAATAGATAAGGGTGCAGAATTTATAGATGAAACTACAGGAATTAAGTGGGATGTAAAAAGTTTTGAATCATATCCATGTGGTGATAATGGAGTACCTATAACAAACCCAAAGAAGGGGGCTTTTACAGTACAACAAGGCATAAAGAAGATACAAAAAGAGTTTAAGAATGGAAATAATGTAATCATTGATAAACGAAACTTGGTACCAGAACATGTTGAACAGTTGAAGAAAGCAATTGATGAAGCAGGAATTGCAAATAGAATAATATGGTACCCTTAGGAGGAAGTAGATGGAATATAATATTATTAGTAAATTTGAATTACATAAAAAGTGGGTTGATACAATTGGTAAGGAGGGTGAGAAGTTAAGGTTAGATGAAGTGGATTTAAGAAGTTTTGATTTATCAGATAAATTATTTGAACAAGCATATTTAGTAGATTGTAATTTTGATAATCTTAAATTGGAAAGTTTTGATTTTCATGCATCAGTTTTATGCTCATCAACTTATAGAAATGCCAATTTGAATAAATGTGATTTTTACAAATCAGATTTGAGTTACACAGATTTTTCTAATGCTGTTATTAAAAATGTTAGATTTAGTAAAGGTGATTGTTGGGAAGCAATATTTAAAAATTCTGATTTAAAAAATTGTAATATGATAAATGTCTATTTTTACTTAACTGATTTCAGCAATGCAAGATTAGATAATGTAGACATAAGTATGGCCACATTTGAAGAAACATTACTAAATGGTGTACAATTGAAAAATATTAAAGGTATAGAAGAAGCTCACTTTGAAAGTATTAATATTGGTACATTCCAGAAACCTATATTATTAAAATTAGAGAAAGCAAAGGAATGGGTACTAAAAAATTGTCTATATGAATAGTAGAAAGTAAGTTTGGTTTTAGAAAAATAATCTATATTTATAATTGCAATAATGAAATGAATCAGCTTAAGTTTAAGTAGGCTGGTTCATTATTTTTTTGTAATAAAATAGTGCAAATAAAGTAAGTACAATGATTCAAAAGAGAAAGTTGCAAGAATTACAGAATTACGCTTATAATATTGTAAAAGAATTTGATAAGTTATACGATGATTTTAATTATGCAGTAAGGGAATTAGATAATGCTGATGATATAATTAAGAGAAGCTTATCAATGAACTTAAGTCATATGGAGAATCTTCTAGCTAGAAAAAGAGATGGCGATGAAGATGTATTTAAAGATATAGAAGCAAGAAATAAATTAAATGAAAAAGAAGATGAAGATTTCTTAGACAAAAGTATTGATTTCTTAAAGAAGGCATTTGGATGGTTTAATGATAGCGCTGATGAATACTTTGAAAAAAAGAAAGAATTTTTTGCCGAATTTAACAAGGATTATCCAATACTTAGCAAGTTGTTCTTGCCATTTCAAATAA
>NZ_SULK01000057.1:0-1849 GCF_007115085.1 Clostridium sp. HBUAS56017
AAAAGGAGCTGTCTCCAAATGATTTAAAATCATTTGTCGGAGACGGCTCCCTTTTTTGAATTTGAAGAAATTATTCAACTTATTTTATGTACATTATGGTAATTAAAATAATTAATAAGATGCAAAATAGAAGATATGTTTCAATCTTCTTTAAAGTTCCATATAAATAAAATTATGCTATTTTAATATTATGTAATAAAATACCACTTCTATTTTGTTTCCTTTTATTCCATAACTTATTTATATTATATCCAAAGCTTAACAATAAAAATTCAATTTTTATATTTTTAGTTCCTCTCGTCAAGAATCTTCTAAATCTGTGATCTTCTTTTAATACTCCAAAAACACCTTCGATCTGAATAGATCGATTCATTCTTAGTAATTTCCCTTCGGGGGTCGTAATATTGATAAGTGACTGTTCTCTTTTAGCCATAAAGTTTTTAGATACATGTAATCTTTTATTGCCTTTTGATTTATTACATTTAGATCTATATGGGCAATCACCACAATCTAAACATTCATAAATTGTTGTCTCTGATTCATAACCGGATTTTGATTTCTTGTTTCGAGTCCCGATAGGTATTAATCTCTTTCCATTAGCACAAATATAAAAATCTTCTTCCTCATCATAGGTCATGTTTTCACGCTTACTTATATCATTCTTAAACTTCTTACTCTTCATTTTTTCATACATTTGAGGTTTGATATAAGAATTTTGCTTATTTTTATCCAAGTAACAGTAATTTTCTTCACTCTCATACCCAGCATCTGCAATAACATTTTGAAATTTTTGTGGCAGATTTGAATTTAGTTTTTCTAGAAAAGGTATAAATGTAAGTTGATCAGATCTTTCACTTGATACATCAACCCCTACAATATATTCACCTTCTACACCAATTTGAATATTATAGCCAGGTTTTAATTGAGAGTTTCTCATATGATCTTCTTTCATATGCATGAAAGTTGCATCTTTATCGGTCTTTGAGAAACTATTACGACCATTGAAAATGCTATTATACTCATCATATTTACTTTGTTTTTCAATAAAATCGTCTATTTGTTCAGTAAATTTTTGAAGTTTACTTTTTCTTTTTCCTTTACCATATACAAAGTCAATATTTTCTTCAGATTTTATTTTAGATAATAATGATAAAATTTCCTCAGCATATTTAACTGTAATTTTTCCATCAATCATTTCAAATTTCAAATTAAAATCTGCTTTTAAAATTTCGAGTGTACTCCTAATTTTTTCTTGAAGTTTTGTTTCAAACTTGTTAGTAGCTTTCTTCCATACAAATGTATATTTATTGGCATTCGCTTCGATTTTAGTACCATCAATAAATACATTTTTATATCCTATTTCTTGAAGTTCATCAAGTTTAATGACTAATTGATTAAATAAATCATTCATACAATCTGATAATCTATCACTTCTAAATCGTGCAATTGTATTATGATCCGGAGCCTTTTGCCCCTGCAAAAGCCACATAAAATTAATATCTCGCCTACAAGCAGTTTCTAGTTGTCTACTTGAATAAAGATTGTTCATGTATCCGTAGACTAATACTCTAAATAGAGTCTCTGGTGCGATTGCTGGATTTCTACCTTTAGTAGAGTACGCTTTATATAATTTACTGTAATCTAATCCCTCCGTAACTTCATAAAGCAATCTTACCGGATCATCTTTAGGTATCATAATTTCTGTTTTAATTGGGAATCCTATTTGATGCATAGGTACAATATTTTTTATTTTCATAAAAATATTATGCGCAAAAAAGAGGATTCAAATTCTGAATCCTCTTTTAGCATTTTCGGCTATTATCAAAATTTATTTTGATACAGCCCCTTT
>NZ_SULK01000058.1:0-1794 GCF_007115085.1 Clostridium sp. HBUAS56017
CCTTGTCTTAAGCTAATGGTTGGCACTATCAACCCCCATATCGGACTTTCACCGACTAGTACGTGTCCATGCTGGGCACACATAAGTAGAAAAACTAGTACATATAGTACTAGTTTTTCTACTTAAAGCGAAATCTTCTATAATATAACTACTGCTTTAATCAAATCTTTTGGCTTATTCTTCATAAGTAAAAGAGCTTCTTCTATATGTTCAAAACCATGATATACATGAGTAACTAACTTACTTAAATCAACTCTATTATACACTACCATGTCCCTTAGCATTTCTGCTCTAAGTCGTCCTCCTGGACATAATCCTCCTCTTATAGTCTTATGTGCCATTCCGCATCCCCATTCAACACGAGGTATTGGCAAAGTTTCACCATTTCCATGATAATTGATATTTGAAATTATTCCACCAGGTTTAACCATAGATACTGCCTGTGCTAAAGTTTCTGCACCACCGCCAGCCATGATTACACGGTCAACACCCTTATTGTCTGTCAAATTCATAATTTGTTTAACTATATCTCCATCTTTATAGTTCACAATATCTGTGGCACCATAAAACTTAGCTGTTTCAACACACACAGGTCTACTTCCTACACCTATTATTCTACCTGCTCCACGCAATTTAGCTCCTGCTATAGCCATTAGTCCAACTGCACCAATTCCAATAACTACAACACTTGATCCCATCTGTATTTCTGCAAGTTCAGCCCCATGAAAACCTGTTGTCATCATATCTGTTATCATAACTGCATTTTCTACTGATATCTCTTTTGGCAAAATTGCAAGATTCATATCTGCATCATTTACATGAAAATATTCTGCAAATACTCCATCTTTAAAATTTGAAAACTTCCATCCTGCAAGCATACCATTTGAATGTTGTTGAAAACCAGCTTGGACCTCTAATGATCTCCAATCTGGAGTTGTACAAGGTACAATAACTCTGTCTCCCACTTTAAATTCCTTAACTTCACTTCCAATTTCAACAATTTCACCTACAGCCTCATGTCCCAGAATCATGTTTTTTCTTTCCCCTAAAGCGCCTTCAAAAACAGTGTGTATATCTGATGTACATGGTGATACAGCTAATGGGCGTACAATTGCATCATATGCCCCTGCAATGGGCTTCTCCTTTTCTATCCATCCTACCTTATTAACACCTAACATTGCAAAACCCTTCATAAATATCATCTCCATAATAATTTTAATTCACAATATATTTGTAATGTAGCAATGGTATTATATATTTTTCTCCATAGATAACTCAATATAATTACATCACTACATTAGTATGAATATGCTTAAATAATTCAATAATGAATTATAAATGCACAATTTTTAAAATTAAATCTCTTACTCCTTACCTATGAGTTATCTCATATATTTTTAATTTCAAGATAAAAAATAATTGACAAGTGATAGCAAAGCAGTTAAAATATAATCAAAGTTGATAATGATTATCAATAACATTGTATTTATAATTGTGATTTAGAAGTCAAAAAACACCTCAATGCATATTCGCACATTTATGCATAATAATTAAGTTAATACATCATATTCTATATATTAATTTCTTTTCACAATTGTATCTAGAATATACAGAAAAAAGATCTATACATTCTGTATAGATCTTTTTTTAACAAATTATAAAAAGCAAGGAGTGATCTTATGAAAAAATATGTTGAAATTGTTGATATAGTAGGAAGACAAATATTAGATTCTAGATGTTTTCCAACAGTTGAAGTTGAGGTTTATTTAGATGATGGAACTATAGGTAGAGCAG
>NZ_SULK01000059.1:0-1395 GCF_007115085.1 Clostridium sp. HBUAS56017
CGAGAATGTAGATAGATTTGTGTAAAACAAATCTACTACATTCTTTTTTTGTATTGTTTGATGGTAGATTTGGAATAATATACTTGAAAATAATGAAGGAGGATTCCAAATGAAAGTACCAGATATTAATTATCAAGAAGAAATTAAAAAGTGTAAAAGTATGGATGATGTTGTAGGAAAGAATGGATTGATGCAGAAGTTATTAAAAGATGTTATGCAACAATTACTTGAAGCTGAAATGGATGAACATTTAGGCAGAGAGAAGTATGAAAGAACTAATGGTGAATCTGAAAAGAATTATAGAAATGGCTATTCGAAGAAAGATGTCCGAAGTAGTTATGGGGAAGTTCCTTTAGATATTCCACGAGATAGAAAATCAGAATTTGAACCAAGAGCAATTCGAAAGTATGAAACAGAATGCAGTGAATTAGATAAAAAAATAATTGGCTTGTATGCACGTGGAATGTCTACAAGAGACATTCAATCCGAACTCGAAGAGCTATATGGAATAGATGTTTCTCCATCAATGATATCGAAAATAACTGATAAAGTTATGGATGCGGCAGCAGAATGGCAAAACCGAATGTTAGACCCAGTATATCCTATAGTATATATGGATGCAGTCCATTTTAAGGTAAGAGACGAACATAGAATTGTTTCTAAAGCAGCATATATTTGTATGGGAGTTGATATGGAAGGTTATAAAGATATTTTAGGAATTTGGGTAGGCGAAGCTGAAGGAGCAAAATTTTGGTTAAACGTATGCAATGATTTAAGCAATCGTGGTGTTAAGGATATTTTAATTGCATGTATGGATGGCTTAAGAGGTTTACCAGACGCAATTAGAGCTGTTTTTCCAAAGGTGTGTATTCAAAGTTGTATAATACATCAAATAAGAAATTCCATAAAATATGTCTCTTATAAAAACAGAAAAGAATTTATGAAAGATTTGAAGCTTGTTTATAAGGCAGATACAGAAGAAATTGCGCTAGCGCAGCTCGACGAGTTGAAGCAAAAATGGGATAATCTTTATGATACTGTAATTGATTCATGGTATGAAAACTGGGATAAATTATCTACATATTTTTCTTATACTAAAGAAATTAGAAAAATGATTTATACCACTAATACACTTGAAGGTTTTAATAGGCAAATAAGAAAATTTACTAAGATTAGAACAGTATTCCCAACTGATGATTCGTTACGAAAATCATTGTATTTAGCAACAGATCAGATTATGAGAAAATGGACTTCACCACTTCCCAACTGGGGTGTTACACTTTTAAAATTTGAAATAATGTTTAAAGAAAGAATCAACGAAGCATTAGCAGTATAGTTTGTCCAATTTATGAAATTGTGTATATATTATCTCTTTTTGCACAAACTAAAAATATA
>NZ_SULK01000006.1:0-59508 GCF_007115085.1 Clostridium sp. HBUAS56017
AAGCTAATGGTTGGCACTATCAACCCCCATATCGGACTTTCACCGACTAGTACGTGCCCATGCTGGGCACACATAAATAAAGAAGAATTTCTAAGTGTAGAAATTCTTCTTTATCTATAAATCCAATCTTTATTTACTTTTCATAAAATAATCAACTAAATCTTCAACACTAATAGTTCCTATAACTTCACCATTATCAACTACAGGCATTGAATTAATATTATTTTTTCTAAGTCTTTCAGCTATAGCTAAAACATCATCTTGAGCTTCAGCGTAAATTACCGACTTAGACATTACCCACTCTACTGGACAACTATCATAATGACCTGGCGTTATCATAAATCTATATATATCTGCTTTAACAACCATCCCTACTAAATTATCTGAATCATTAACTACAGGTATACCATTAATATGAAGCTTGTCCATCATCTCTAAAACCTTATCTATGGTATCGTTTTCTTTTACTGTGTAATTTTCTGATTTAATAATACTTTTTATCTCCATAAAATTCTCCCCTTTTGCTTTAAAATACTAATATAAGATAAATTTTATCCTATATTAGCATTTTACTATATAATATATATTTTTAAAATAACTTTTTTGAAAATTTAGAATTTTTATATCTACTTATTTTTCAATAAATCTCTTATTTCTTGCAATAAAGTAACTTCCTCTCTTTCCTTTACTTCTTCTTCCTTTTTCTCTTCTGCCCTCTTTTCTCTCTTAATCTTATTAATTAAATTTATAAACATAAAAATAGAAAATGATACAATTAAAAAATCCACTACATTTTGAATAAAATTCCCATAGTTCAGTGTAACTGCTGGAATATCACCACTAGCTCCTCTAATTACGAATTTTAAATATGTAAAATTTACTCCACCAGTTAATGCTCCAACTATAGGCATAATTATATCATTTACCATAGAAGTTACTATCTTCCCAAAAGCACCTCCAATAACAACACCTACAGCTAAATCTATTACATTTCCCTTTACTGCAAATTCCTTAAATTCCTTTAACATATATATATCCCTCCAAATATTGAATTTTATCTATAAAGTGCTTTTAATGCATTCTTTAAGATCTTTGGATTTCTCTTATATGGAGTCACTTTACAGATTTCCTTATGCTTTATATTAAAGAGATTATATATAGCCATTCTTGCTGAACGAACCGAATATTCTTCAGTGAAAACAATATCTTCTGGAACTTCAACAAATTGTCCAATCATAGCAAAGTTTGTTGAGTTTTTTGGTACAACCTTTGGCCTATCGCTCTTTTTTCTTGGTTGAAATTGTGCACCTACGAAAGGCATCAAACATGGTATAACATTTACTACAGTCTCCATAACTGAATTAATTTCATTATCAAAATGCAGATGATGTAGTAGCTCTATTAAAATTTCTTCTCCAGTACATTCTCTCATTGATTTCTCAACATAGTTTCCTTTTTTATTAGTATATAAACCATATCCCCAGAAAACAGTTGTTTCAAGAGGTTGATTTTTAAAGTATGGCTGAGCTGGAATAACTATACTCATAAGCCAGTTTGAATCTTTAAAAGTTATTAATCCTCCACTGCCTGGAATATTATTAGTGAATTTTTCAATTAATTTTATTAATTTATTTCCTTTACAAGTTACAGTGAAACTTTCCCAATTTGTTTCATCTGGATTCATAAAAAATGGTTCAGGATTACCTAACCCTATTTTCTTTCTTGCCACCTTAATCCAAAGGTCAACTGACATTGGCACTCTTGGATTATAATCTGGAGCTTTTGAAAAATCTCCTATGGTAGTTGAATCAGTCATGCATCCATTTGTCATAATACATATATCTCCACTATTTAGTTTTATAACACTTTCACCCTTATCATTTTCTACGTGTATAGCAGTTACTGTAATATCTTCTCCTGGTTTAAATTCTAAATCTTTTACTCTAGTATCTTTAATAAATTTCACTCCATTTTTATCTAGATAAGCTTTTAATGGAATTATAATTGATTCATATTGGTTATATGGTGTATGTGTAACACCTTCTAATGTTTCTATACGTGAAACTTCTCGAATCATTCTTTCCATGTAACGTTTAAATTCAAATATACTAGACCATTTTTGAAAAGCAAATGTTGTTTGCCACATAAACCAAAAGTTACTTTCAAAGAAATGAGGGGTATCATCAAACCATTCTTCTATAGTCATTTCATCTAAACTTTCTTCTGAAGTCATAATTAATTTACCTACTGCTAAACGATCAGCGTTATTAAGTCCCATACTCTTTACATCTTGAATCACACCATGCTTATCTATTAATCTTCCTTGAGCATGGGTTGGATGTAAATGATCAAAATTCAGTATTTCCTCAGTTACACTTTTTCCTTCTAGCTCCAAGGATGGGATACTAGAAAATAGTTCCCAAAAGTTTTCATAGGTTTCCTCGTTTAACATTCTGCCACCACGAGAAAGGAAACCAGAAATTTCATCACCAGAAGCATCATTACTTCCTCCAAATACACTAAGTCCTTCATAAATATGTATATTTTCTCCTTTGAAATTACAATCCCTTATAAGATAAGATGCACCAGCTAATGATGATAAGCCTCCACCTATGAAATATACCTGTTTATCTCCATAATTTATTCTTAGCTTTCCAAGTTCCTCTAACTTTTTATTATCCCTTATTTTCTTAGCATTTATGGTAGCTGCAGTTGCTGCTATACTTGCTACTGCACCTAATGCAATTAATATATTTTTTCTATTTGTTTTTTTATTCATATAACTCTCCCCTCTTTCTTTTTTAATTTCTATAGTTATAGTTTTTTTTAAATAGCTGGTAATTATACAGATTCTATATTAATAAAAAAAGATTAGGTAACATTTTAGTATGCTCCCTAATCTTCTAATAATTATATATCTCTTATTTGTTATCTGCTAAGTTAATGGTTTTTCTGAAATAACATTCTTTCCACTATTTAATGCTTTTAAAACATAATCATAATTTAAATTTATTCTTTTATGCACTTATTACTATAATATTATTTCTATATATTCAGATATAAATTCTACTTTTATTCGTTTATAAACTTAAGTATAAAATTAAAGTAAGCTCTTTTTAAGAGTAATTAAAAAATACAAGAGCATGTTGACTCTTGTATTTTTCATATTAGAATTTAAATTTAGAAACTTGCTCTTTAAGAATATTTGCCATATCCTTTAATTCATTTATACTATGTACGAATTCATCTGTTGAAGCTGAAACTTCTTCTGCAGATGCTGTTACCTCTTCTGTACCTGCAGCTGTTTCCTCTAATATAGATGAAAGATTTTCAACTTGGTTAACAACTTCATCCTTCATAGTATTTATAGATTCTGCTCCATTAACTATTAAGTTAAACTTATTAGACAACTCTTCTATAGAAGATACAATTTCTGTAAATATTTCTTGTGATTCTGCTACTGCTTCTTCTTGAGTATTAACAGTATTTGTTGTATTAGCCACCTTTGCTACCGCTAATCTTGCACTATCATTTATTTCATTAATTATTTCATCAATTTGTTTTGCTGAAATTGCAGTCTCTTCTGCAAGCTTTCTTACTTCTTCTGACACAACTGCAAAGCCTTTTCCTGCTTCCCCAGCTCTAGCAGCTTCTATAGCTGCATTTAATGCCAAAATACTTGTTTCTTCAGTAATAGATCTTATTGCCTTATTTATTTCTTCTATTCTGCTAACACTATTAGAAACTTCAGATACAACTTTACTTACTTCTTCAGTGCTCTTCTTCGTCTCATTAGATTTGTCCATAACTGTTTTTACAACAGATATTCCTTTTTCTCCTAGACGATTAGTTTCTTTAGCCATATCATTAATACGATTGATTCCATCCTTTATCTTGTCCATTCCATTAGATAAAGAATCCATATTACCAGAAATATTTTCAAGACCAGTGGCTGATTCCATTGTACCTGATGATATTTCTGTTATTGTATTAGAAACTTGTCCCATTGAAGATGCTATATCCTCACTCATATCAGCAGAATTATTAGTATTTTCATTTAACTTCTTAACTGAGTCATCCACTTGCCTAATTAAAGTTGAGATATTTGATCTCATTTCATTAAAGCTATGTTCCAAAACTACAAATTCCTCTGTTTCACTGTGAATATGTATATCCGAATCAAATTCACCTTTAGCAGCCTTTTCCATTCCAACCTTAAGTATATTAATACTCTTACCAACTTTTCTTGCTACATATACAGATATTAATGAAGATATAATTATTAATATTATAAGTAT
The DNA here is from genome assembly GCF_007115085.1 of Clostridium sp. HBUAS56017. NCBI lineage: Bacteria > Bacillati > Bacillota > Clostridia > Eubacteriales > Clostridiaceae > Clostridium > Clostridium sp. HBUAS56017. The sequence goes on from NZ_SULK01000006.1 coordinate 4,299, forward strand.
TACTATGGTAGTAATTATATCTCTTTTTTCATCTTGTCTTAACTCACTAGAAGGTATCTTTAACATTAACTTCCATCCTGTTATCTCTGATGTATCATAATGACCTTCATATTTTGTCCCATTATAATTGAAGTTTAAATTTCCCTCATTGCTATCAAGCACATTATTCCATATTTCATATTCTTTTGGCTCCTGCCCGCCAATCTTACTCATATCACTATTAGAAACAACAAGTCCATCCTTATCCGCGATAATTAATTCCCCTGTTTCTCCATATTTTATACTTGACAATTTATCCGCTAACCCATTTAAATCTATATCAATACACATTACACCAATTACACTATTATCTTTAAAAACTGCTTTATAAATAGTAGTTGCAAATTTTCCTGTAAGTATATCTTGATAAGGACTATGTATTACATATTTACTTTTATCTGAAACTGAATCTTTATACCAAGGCTTAATTCTTGGATCATATCCTGCTGGCAATTCATTATTAAGCACTTGAGTCATAGAACCAGTTTTTTCATCAGCATAGTAAATATTTAATATGCTATTATCATTATCTTTTAATAGTCCCATTTCTTCTTTTAACTTTTGCAAATCAGTAAAGCTACCATTTCTTATTACTGTTTCTAAAGTATCTTCGTAACCTTTAATTCTTTCCTCTATGGTATCTTTAGCTATACTCATTAATAATGTTCCATTATTAACAAAATTGCTTTGTGTATTTCTACTGGTAGCCATTCCGGATGTAACCCCCATAACAATTACCGGCAAAGCAGCTAATGATATTATTATTGCCATTAGCGTAGCCTTTAAACTTTTCTTTTTTCTCATGTTCTCACCTCGTAGTAATAATTTTATCTATTGCTACAATATTATACACCCTTTTACCTATTTTCGCCAATATTTTTAACAGTATATTATCATATTGGTACATAAATTTTAACTTTTACATTAATATACTCATAATCAATTATTTTACAAGAGTTTCAAATTATATTCTTTAAAAACTTTCCAAGTATTATCCTCCCATTTGTATATTACTATATTATCAAAATAGCAATCATTAAAATCACATAAGTTTTCATTAACATATCCCCATACTTTATCATAAATTGGTCCTAAATTTTTTGATGCTATTGTTACGTGAAATATCTTATTCTTACCATCTTTTTTATCAAATTTGATATATGGAATTAAACTCATTTCTGAAATTAATCTATCATGAAGAGCCTTACCTTCCTTTGACATATTTACATTCATATAAATAACTCTTTCATTAAAATGCCCATATCCATCTATTTCATACTTTTGAGCTTTCTCTTTTTCACAAAATTTTTCTAGTACATTCTCTAGTAATGATATATCTCCACAATATTCAAAAGGAGCTTTTATTGTAAAGTGAGCTGGTAACTTAGATGATTTAGCTTTAAACCTTTGCCATACTTCCTTTCTCAAGTCATTATTGAATTTTCCCGCTTCACCTTTTACTAAAGATACAACCACATATCTCATATAGATTCCTCCATAAAATATTTATTATTTTCTATAAATATTAAAACTAGTATAATTAAAAATAAAAGCAGCTCCTTCAAGCTGCCTTTTTATTTTAATGTTCTATACCTACTTTTTCATTTATAGCCTCGTCTTTAATTTCTGATCTCATTCCATCAAGAGCTTCTTCTCTTCTTTTATTTTTTTCAGTAAGATCCACCTTCGTCTTTCTATCATCTGTTTTTTCAATCATTTCTTCACCAAGATGAATATTTTTAATAGTATTTGAAATATTATGTTGAATTCTCTCCACATTGTCTCTTCTGTCATCTGGTTTATTTTTCATAAGTTACATCTCCTTTTAATATAATATTAATACATTAAAAATCATATTCACTTCTTATTATTTCTATCTACATTTTTATTATGTACAAAATTACAAATTACTCTTCTCCTATTTTTTCAAAAACAAAAAGACATATAACTTCAAAAGAAATTTTATGTCTTTTAGTATAACAATTTACACGTTTAATAGCTTGTCTATAGTCTCAACAAGTTCTTCTATCTCTGGTTTGCTCAACTGCGCATCTGCCTTAACTGATTCACCTTTATGTCTTAACTCATCTGTTATTAATGATGAGAATATTACTACTGGTAACTTACTTAAAACAACATCTTCTTTTATTTTTCTTGTAAGTGTAAGCCCATCTAATTGTGGCATCTCAATATCTGTAATAACCATTTGAACATCTTTAGTAAAGTCTTCTCCTTTTTTGTCCTTTAAAGCATTTAAGAAATCAAGTGCTTGTTGTCCATCATCAAAAATTCTTAAATCTTTGAAACCAGCCTTTGTTAAAGTCTCCTTAAGAAGTCTTCTGATTAATGGAGAATCATCTGCTAAAACTAACTTTACATTAGATCTATCTTTATAATCTACATCAACTAGTCTATCCTCGCTAATTCCTGTATTTGGAGAAATATCTGTAACTATCTTTTCAAAATCTAACATAATAATTAATTTTTCACCTAATAATATATTTCCAACAGATAATGTATCTTCAACTAATTCATCCGGTTTTCTTATATCACTCCATTTGATTCTATGAACTGCTACTATATCATCTATATTAAAAGCAACTTTAATTTTATTAAATTCACATACTATTACCTTTTTACCAAGTTTTCCTGCATTTCTCTTAGTTAAAATATATTTTAAATCAATTAATGTAAGAATTTCATTTCTACAAAGAATAAGTCCAGCTATTTCAGGCTTAGGATCTGGTAATGTTGTCAATCCACTTGCTGGCATTTCTATTACTTCTTTAACTTTTACTACATTTATTGCATAATGAGTACCATTAGCAATAAATTCAATAACTTCTAGTTCTCCAGTACCTGATTCTAATAAGATATTATTATTCATACTCTCTACCCCTTTAATTTTTATATTTTATTATCGACAGTCTATATTAATTCTTTATATCACTTATTATACAATATAATTTTAATATTGTCTTTCACTTAAATTTACCTTAAATTCCCTTGATATATATTGTATATTTTACCTTAATTATGTATATTGTTATTGCAATTTCATTAACTTTCGACATGGAAAGGGGGAATATTCTATTTTTTCTACTTATGAATAATTGCACAATATACATTTAGGAGGTTCAATAATGAACAAATTCAAAAAAGCATCTTTGCTATTTATCATATCTGGTTCACTTTGCTTAGGGACAAGCCTTTACGCTAGTGCAGCACCTGTCCATGATAAATTATCCACACTTAAACAACCTGATAATACTGAAGTAAAGGTTAAAATCACTGGAGATGAATATTATCAACAGGTAGAAAGTTTAGATGGGTTTACTCTTTGCAGAAATTCTGATGGTTGGATCTGTTATGCATCGATAAATAACGACAATACTGATCTTGTAGCTACAGATAAAGTATATGACGGTACTGATAAGAATGAAAAAAATTCATTTTTTGATAATATCTTTGGAGAAAGTAAATCTGTTAATAAAACTAAACATTTAAAGATATCTAAAGAATCTGAAGAAGAAAAAAGAGAAGATGTAAAAAAGGATATTCTTTCAAACAAAACTATTTCTCAAGCAAAATCTGCCCCTAAGGCATCAGCAAGTGGTAAGATAAACGGATTAACAATTTTAGTTAACTTCCCTGATAAGGATAGTGATATATCTGGGGAAGAAATAAATAACTTCTTTAATCTACCTGGTTACACAGGATTCTCCAACAACGGGTCTGTTAGAGATTTCTTTTATGATGTTTCAGGTGGAAAAGTAACTTATACAAATACAGTTACTACATTTTATACAGCAAAACATAATAAATCGTATTATGACAATGAAAATATAAGTGATTATAGAACTTCTGGCGAACTTGCAAATGAAGCACTAAACTGGCTTAAGTCTAATGGATTTGATTTTTCAACCTTAACTACAGATTCAAACGGATACGTTAAAGGAGTTAATATTCTTTATGCTGGAGAAGCTGATTGCGGATGGGCAAAAGGATTGTGGCCACATCAAGATTATCTTAGCAATGTATTTACTGCTAATGGTGTAAACATTCAAAGATTTGAATTAAGTAACATAGGTTCTGATTTGTCTCTCTTCACTATCTGCCACGAAAATGGACATCTTCTTTTTGAATATCCAGACCTATATGATTACACCTATAAATCAAATGGATGCGGTGCATATAGCCTTATGTCTAATGTTACAGATGTAAAGAATCCTGAACCACCTGATCCATATTGTAGAAATATTATGACAGGATGGAATACTACCCTTAATCTAAACTCTTACAGTAATAACTCTACAATAACTGCTACTTCTAACGGAAATGGTAGTCAACCAGTATATAAATGGTCAGGAAATAATCCAAAGGAATATTATTTAATTGAGAATTTACAAAAGGCAGGTAGATATTCTTCCCTTCCTGATTCAGGATTAATGATATGGCATATTGATGAAACTGGAGATAATTCAGACTATGGTAATACCCACCATAATAAAGTTTCAGTTGTACAAGCTGATAATAAATTTGAAATAGAAAAAAATATAAACGGCGGAGCATATGGTGACTTATTCCACACTGGCTTTAACAACACATTTAATAACACAAGTAGTCCAAGCTCTAAATGGTTTAATAATACATCTTCAGGATTAGATATTTCAAACATTAGCGATATTGGTGATAATATGACTTTTGTTAAATCTGCTGGCACTGTTGTAAACCCAACTTTAAGAAACATAGCATCTAAAGCTACTATAACAACTTCATATTGTTCTCCATGGGAGACTACTGCAGCACTAAATGATGGTTTTACACCTACAAATTCTAATGATAGGAACCATCCTGTTTATGGCAATTGGCCAAAAACTGATACTCAATGGGTTCAATACGCCTTTGATAAAGAGTACACTATTTCAAAAACTGATATTTATTGGTTTAAAGATAATGGCGGTATAGATGTTCCATCTTCTTATAGAATAATGTATTGGGATGGTAGCAATTGGCTTGATGTTCCAAACGCCTCTGGCTTAGGTATCTCACCAAATAAATTTAATACAACAACCTTTGCTCCAATAAAGACAAGTAACATAGCAATTGAAATGAATTCTAACAATTCTGCATCAACTGGTATCCTTGAATGGAAAGTTTACGCTTAATTTATATGGTATAATATAATAAAAATAAGTAGTTATAGGTGGATTTTTTCCACCTATAATTTATATTTAAAGGAGTAATTTATGTTAATCTTAATATTATATTTTATTGCAATTAATTTTATAGCTTGTTTAGCCATGTTTATAGATAAGCAAAAAGCTAAACATAATAAATGGAGAATAAGCGAGGCTAATCTTTTAACTTTATCCATCCTCGGAGGATCAATTGGTATGCTTTTAGGTATGTCTTTTTTTAGACATAAAACTAAGCACAAAAAATTTACTATTGGAGTTCCACTAATTTTAATTACTGAAATATTAATCGCTCTATATTTAATGGAAAAATGTTCATATTAATTACTTTTAGCTATTTTGTAATAACGATTTAAACTTTCCACATTTGCTATAACGCCCTCATATTCTGGAAAGTCCTTAATAATACGCCTTATACATTTAACGCAGAACTGAACCCTCTTTTTAAAATCTTTTCTCATGACATCTTTATAACCCCATATATGAGAAAAGTAGTTCTGCTTTCCATTTGTTAAGTCTTCTAAATTCATAAATTCATAAGACTTCTTATTCATCTTTTCTGCACATATTGAAAATAATCTTTGCTCTGCAAATACCATATTTACTAGTCTATCACTACTTGCTGCTACTCCTTTCATAAACTTTATTGAAGAATTTACATAGTACTTCTTAAATTCATCATTTGAAATATATGTTAAGGCGGTATTTGAAGGTAACACACTCCAATCCCAATCTTCATCAAACTTATAGCTTTCCTTCATGTTAAAATAACTTTTATCTGGATAAACCTCATTAGATATATTTTCCTTATGAATTGCACATATATCCATACCAACAAGTTTTTCTTTTAAGCTTCTCCATACAATAAAATCAGTATCTATCATTACACAAGGCACTTTCTGATGCCTTAAAGCATATATTTTTCCTGCTGCCCAAAATATATTAGAGTCAATATCATTATCTATATAATCATCTAAATTATCATCTATTCCTAAATCCCAAATAGAACAAATACCAATCTTATTATAATAATTAGCACCTCTCCTATCGGTTACCATCTTAATCCTTCCATTATTCTGCCTCCACTTTAAGGCAGATAAAATTGTAGTTAAGATTTCAAAATCTTCAATATAGTAATCCTTATCTTTATTTACTTTAAAAAACGGTAAAGTCCAATTAGAATGAAATCCATCCATCACTATTTTACAATCCCTTCTTCTATATAAGCTCTATGCCATATCCACCTAAATAGTCTCCATAATATTCTTTAAATTCTGAGCTCTCTTCCTTTTTGGCTTCGTTATAAATATATTCCTTAATAATTAAATATCTTTTCAATTCATCTTCATTTTTTATTATGTTGCCATCTTCCATAACTAATGGGAATTTAATTTTTTCTTGCATAAATCTTGTCCCCTTTTTTCCTTCTTAAAGTAATGATATCACTTTATTGGTTAATTTTACATATAAATTAATGTGCAATTTTCAACAATTAGTTATAATATATGTATATAACAATTTGAAAGAGGTATAAAAAATGATAACTATATCTAAAGATGGAACAGGTGATTATAATAACATAAATGATGCAATTAACTCTATTCCAAAAGATAACAAGAGCCTTATTGAAATCTTTATTAAAAAGGGAATCTATAAAGAAAAGATTTTTATAGACACACCTTTTTTGACACTTATAGGAGAAGATCCAAAGGAAACAATAATAACTTACGATGACTATGCAAAAAAAACATTTTCAACCGGCGAAGCTTACAGAACATTTAATACTTATACAATCTTTATTGGAGCTCATAATTTTACAGCAAGAAATTTAACCTTCGAGAATTCAGCAGGTTCTGGAGATGTTGTTGGACAAGCCGTAGCTGTTTATGTAGAAGGGGATAAAGCTAAATTTAAGAATTGCAAACTACTTGGAAATCAAGATACCCTATTTACTGGTCCTCTTCCACCAAAATCTATAGAGGGAAATAATTTTGGTGGTCCTATGGATGAAAAACCTAGAATTGTAGGAAGACAATATTATGAAGATTGCTATATAGAAGGAGATATAGATTTCATTTTTGGATCTGCCACTGCTGTATTTAATAGATGTGAAATATTTTCAAAAGATAAACAATCTAAAATTAACGGTTATGTCTCTGCAGCCTCTACTGTAGAAGGAAAAGAATTCGGATATGTATTTATAGATTGTAAGCTAACGAGTGATGCTCCAAAAGAAACTGTATATCTAGGTAGACCATGGAGAAACTATGCAAAAACTGTTTTTATTAACTGCTATCTTGGTGAGCATATATGTAAAGAGGGCTGGCATTCTTGGGACAAGCCTACCGCAGAAAAAGAAGCCTTCTATGCTGAATATAATAGTTATGGCCCTGGAGCTTCTAATGAAACTAGAGCTCCTTGGTGTCATATTTTATCTGAAGATGAAGTAAAAAAATACTCACTATCAAATATTTTTAAAGGAAATGATAGCTGGAATATATATGATTAGCTTTTAATAAAAAGCTAATAGTAAAAAAGATGTTTAAAGAGCTTTTAACATCTCTTTAAACATCTTTGATTAAATCTTTTCTATTAGAACAACTCTATTTTCTTTCATAGACTTAACTGCATCTATTACTCTTTGATTTTCAGAACCTCTGTATTTTAAGCTTATATTTCTTTTACTTATTTCAAATCTTCCATCAATAAGAACATCTACAAGACTTAAAATTTTCTTTTTCTTATCATCATTCATAATCTGTTGAAATGTATATCCTGACCAAAGCCAAATTGTTTTACCTGTTTCTTTTTTCACCCTAGTTAAAAGATCAAATAAGTCAGAATCCATTGTTTGTTCCATGGGCTCTCCCCCAAGTATGTTAACACCATATACATTAGGATTTTTTACATAAGATATAAATTTTTCTTCAAGATCCTTACTCCAAACATTACCATGATTAAAACTTTGTAAATCTTTATTGAAACAGCCTTCACAATCATTAGTACAACCAGTTACAAAAAGAGTAGTTCTAACATTAGGTCCATTGGACACATCAAATTTTCTTATTTCCGCATATTTCACCAAAACACCTTCTTATAAAATTATAAGTGTAAAACTCTATCTCCTATTTCTGCAGTTCTTCCCTTATTCCAGAAATTCGTACCAATATAGCCACAAGTTCTTCTCATAACTTGCATATCACTTTCGTCTCTATTTCCACAAGAAGGACAATACCATTCTAAGTTTTCATCTAACTTAATTTCACCTGTATATCCACATTTATAGCATATATCTGGTTTAGTATTGATTTCTGCATATTGAATATTCTCATATATAAAATGAATAACTTGCTCAATAGCCTCTAAATTTCTACTCATATCTGGAACTTCTATATACGAAATACATCCACCTAAACTTATGTTATGGAATTGAGATTCAAACTTAAGTTTGCTAAATGCATCAATTTCTTCACATACATGAACATGATATGAATTTGTGTAATATAACTTATCTGTAACACCAGGAACTTCTCCGTATTTTGTCTTGTCTATCTTACAGAATCTATATATTAGATTTTCTGCTGGAGTTCCATATAAGCTAAATCCAAGTCCAGTTTCTTCCTTCCACTTATTGCATGCTTCTGTCATATGATTCATAACATCTAAAGCAAACTTCTCACCTTCAGGAGTCGTATGACTTACCCCAAGCATCGCTTGTACCATTTCGTGTATACCAACATATCCAAGAGATAATGTAGAATACCCATCCTTAAGAAGTTTATCTATCTTCTCACCCTTCTCAAGCCTTGCTATAGCACCATGTTGCCAATGTATTGGTGATACATCTGAAGTCGTACTAAGTAACATATTATGTCTAACAAGTAATGCTTCCTTACATAGCTCTAGTCTTTGATCTAGCATATCCCAGAATAATTCCATATCTTTTTCAGCAATAATACCTATTTGAGGTAAATTTAATGACACAACTCCTTGGTTGAATCTTCCATACCACTTATAATTTCCATTTTCATCTTTCCATGGACTTAAGTGTGATCTACATCCCATTGGAGGGAATGTATTACCTTCATAATTCATCCTCATAATTTTAGCTGATTGATAGTCTGGTACTAATCTCTTAGCGGTACACTCAGCTGCTAGCTTTGTTATGTAATCATATTTTCCACCTTCAAGACAATTATGTTCATCTAATAAATACACTAATTTAGGGAAAGCTTCTCCAATTTCTTGTCCTTTATAGTTCTTCATTCCTGCAAGTCTTTGCCTAATCATCTCTTCACAGATTAAAGCCATTTCCTCTTCATACTTATGCCCTACTTCTACCTCAAGATAAATCGTACCAAAAGGGGATTGTCCATTTGTAGTTTGTAAAGTCGATAATTGATATCTTATAGTTTGAACACCGTCTTTTAAATCCTTAAGCTTCATATCTTTAGCTAATTCTTTAGCTAAATTCTCATCTTTATATTTTTCTAAATAGAATTTATAGAACTTTTCTTCTGTAACTTTAAGATATTTAGCTAAGTGCTTGATTGTTATACTTTGACCACCATACTGATTACTAGCTACCTGAGCTATTATCTGAGTAGTAACTGTACAAGCAGTTCCAAAAGACTTTGGAGACTCAACTAATTTATCATTTATTACTGTTCCATTATCAAGCATATCCTCTAAATTTATTAGACAGCAATTAAAAATAGGTGACAATGTATAATCCATATCATGCCAGTGAATAATTCCCTCATCATGTGCTTGCACTAAATGTGAAGGTATTAATCTTCTTCGTGAAATATCCTTAGATACCTCTCCTGCAATTAAATCTCTTTGTGTTGCTGCTATAACAGAATTCTTATTGGAATTTTCTTTCATTACATCTTCGTTAGTTTTACTAAGTAAAGATAAAATACTTTCATCTGTTGTATTTGTATTTCTTTTAAATTCTTGCACAGCTCTATATCCTTCGTAAGCCTTTGCTGTAACAGATTGACCATAGTGTACTAATCTATCATAAACATAACTCTCAATCTTATAAATAGTTGGAGTTTCCTCTTCTTTATCAAACTTCTTTTCTGCATCATTAGCTATTAATCTAGCTATATCTGGCAAGTAAATACCGCTACCATTTTTCATAGCTTTTATAACAGCATCTCTTATCTTTTGTTTATTAAATTCCACCGTGCTACCATCTCTTTTAATAATTTTCATGTACACCATTTCCTCCCATTAGTTATAGTTTGAGCTTAATTTCTCTTATACAACTTTAACTGATTTGATGATTTATTATACACCAATTCTTTTTTCTTTGCATTTTAAAAATTTGCTTATCTTACTTAAATTTACAGTAAAAATCTTATGAAATATCTAAAATACTCAGATTGTAAAAATAAATTTTTTTATATTTTATTCTTAATTGGATAATCTAATACAGAATAAATATTTTTAAAGGAGGTGTTAATATGGACAACAAAAATAATTTTTCTTCTACAAAAAAAATCAAATCTGACCCAACTTCAAATAATTATTCAGATAAAATAAATAGCAAAGCTCATGAAAAAAGTCCTTTTGGCGAAAACGAACCCTCAAACAATACAACTTACAAATAATATTTTTATAAAAATAAAGCATAGGAATAACCTATGCTTTATTACTAAATTAAATTTTATATTTGTAATACCTTAACTTCATTTATTATATATTACAAATTAACATCTCTTATCTCAGTCTTAAAATTTCTTTCTCTATATGTTTTTGATATATATGAAACTGATCCTACTAAAGTTAAAAAATATCCAATCGCTAGATCTTGGAAGAAAGCACTAGAAACACTTGAGTTTTCTAAAAAAACTGGCACTGATTCTATAGAACTTAAAATAGTAAATCCATCTAACTTATAAGTATTATATATTTCCAAGCCCAAAGACATATATTGAGCTAAAAATACTGCTATTATAGTTATTACCGAAGTTACAACTATACCTATTATATTCAGTTTCCCTCCGAGCTTTTCATAACCTACTATGCTACATACAGAAATAGCTAGTCCACCTATAGCAGCTATATATCCTAGTTGATATATTATAATCCAAACTATCGATCCTATTAAAGCCCCAATAAAAGAACCTATTACTCCTCCAAGAATATTACTTCTCTGCCCCCTAAGAGCCTCCTTGTTTCTTTCCAATGACTCTTTAAACTCTAATTTACATTCACCGCAACATGATACTATCACACCATTAACAAACGCTGGACTTAGTTCATTATTTTCTCCACAAACTTCGCAGCACCTTACAAAATTATTTTGCACACAAAAATCAATTATTTCATTTATTATAGATAAATAAACTTTTGTCCTATTGTTCCATCTAAATCTAGGTGCATAATTTAAAGCTATTCTATAATCTTCGTAATTAGCTAAAGATATTGATTTGTATTTTTTTCTTAATGTTTTAAGGAACTCATTAATCCTATCTACTCCAAATCCTTCTGCACACTTTACTGGTACTATTATATATGATCTACCATATAGATCCAAAGAACCTATTGATAGACTATATCCCCTATAATAGCCAGTTAAAACACCTTCCTTTTTCAAATAGTTTAATTGCATTTCTTCTTTTAGTTCTTTTAAAATCTTTTTCTTCATCGTTATTCACCCTCCAGTGGGTAATTATACCAACTAATGAGTTGTATTGCAATAATAGCCTTTTCTCCCTATAAAAAAACTTCATTTCTAACATAGAAATGAAGTTTTTTTAATAATATTAAATTAAAAATTCTAATTCTTTTTTTAGTTCATCAGTTATCTCAACCAAAGGTAACCTTACTTCCCCTGAATCAATTAAACCCTTTTTCTCTAAAATATATTTAATAGGTGTAGGATTTGGTTCCTTAAATAATAGAGGAATAAACTTACTTAATTCTCTCCAAGTTTTTAATGCTTCCTTATGATCATTATTTTCTATATCCTTATAAACTTTTATAAAATCTCTTGTTCTTAAATGAGCTGAGGCCATAATACCACCATTTCCACCAAGTAAAAGTGAATTATAAAAATAAGCATCTTCTCCAGATAGAACACTAAACCCTTCTGGCCTATTAAGAAGTAAATCTATAGTCTTATTAAAATCTCCTGAAGCATCCTTAACCCCTATAATATTTTTCTTTTCTGCTAATTTAAATAAAGTTTCATTTTCTATATTTCTTCCCGTTCTATATGGAATATTATAAAGAACTATATCTAAATCTGTATTTTCAGAAATTCTATTAAAATGTTCATAAATACCTCTTTGATCAGGTCTGTTGTAGTAAGGACTTACTGATAAAATTCCATCTACCTTATACTTCTCAACTAATTTCAACTTATTTAATAAAGCCTTAGTATTATTTCCTCCAAGTCCTACAAACACTCCCACTTTACCACTAGTTAATTCCATAGTCTTTTCTAGTAACATTTCATACTCTTCTTCTGTTAATGTTGGTGTTTCGCCAGTTGTTGCAAGGGGCATTATTCCATCTACCCCTTCATTAATATAATGATTTACCAGCCTTTCATAAGATGCTAAATCAACCTTTTCTTCTTTAAATGGGGTTACTATAGGTAACCAAATTCCTTTAATTTTCATTTTTCTTACCTCCATATTCTAGGTAAGGGCCTGTCCTTTTCAAAAATAAAGCCCATCATTTTCATGACGGGCAAAACAATTCTAAAAAGTCATACTTATAGAAATTTTGTAAATTTGTAGCCCTCCACTTTCGTGACAGTTATACATATATTATATGCATACCCAGAATAAAAAATTGCAAATATTTTTATCCTTCGGCTATTATACCTTTCTCTTATCCTCAAAACGTGTGCCCACTAAAATAAGATACTAATTATATATAGCGCCTCTACCATATCATCATATTACATTTTACTTTTTTCATATTACATCTTTTTATTTAATATGTCAATTCATATTATTTTTTAATACTGACTGTAATGCCTTTTAAAATTTAAATTACGTAATCTACGCAAGCTCTACCATCTACAAATGTATGAACTACTTTCTTAATTTCTAAATGAGCTGGATGTGTTTGATAATTATCTTGTGCTTCTTTGCTTTCAAATTCACAATATAATGTCATATCATATTCTCCACCATTATAGTTTTCTCCAACTTCTATTGCCTTAAGTCCATCTACCACACCTAAAAGTGCTTTAAATTTGCCTTGTAATAAGGTAACTACTTTAGTAGCTCCATCTTTCTTTCCCTCATCATTAAGTTTCCATAATACTATATGCTTAACCATTTTATACTCCTCCTCTACGCTCTTATACCTATATTATACATATTATAAAAGGTTATTCCAACCTTTTACCCTTCATTAATGAAGACATATATGCTACACCATAGGCACCACTATCCATTACAAACTGTGCATTTTCTTTGGTAATCCCACCTATAGCATATACAGGAGTTGTAACACTTTCACATATAGCTTTAAATTCCTTAAGTCCTCTGGGCAAAACACCTTTTTTACAATCAGTTTCAAATATATGCCCATAAATCATATAGCTAGCACCTCTATTATCCACTTCAATGGCCTCTTCAAAACTATGAATAGATACTCCTACTACTCCGTCATAATTAATACTTTTTCCTTTTATAAAATCCCTAAAAGAAAGTTGTACCCCTGCTGCTTCAACTTTTTTTGCTACACCTAAGTTCCCATTTATTATCAAACCCATCCCAGATCCTTTAAGTATATCCATCACTTTTAAAGCCATTATTTCTAGATCTTTAGCTAGTAAATCCTTCTCCCTAAGTATCAGATATTGTAAATCTTTTTTAGCTATTTCTTCTATCCTCTTATAAAAATCAGCACACAATTTTCTGTTGGTAACCCCTATTACATTCATCTAAAATGCTCCCAGCCAATCTTTAAATATAGGTTCATAACCTATGTTTCTTATCATTTCTTTCATTTCATTTTCATCTCTACTATCGTTTATATCAAACTGAACTTCTCCTGCTTCCTCCATGTCCATTGTATGTCCACCAATAGCAGTAGATACTCCAGCAGAAACCTTATTAACTCCAAGTGGAATAAGCTTTTCTCTAAATCCTCTTCCTTCTCTTGATGAAATATTTAAAGTACAATTAGGGAACATCAATCGCATCGCTATAATAGCTTGAACTAATTCCTTATCACTTACTTCCTTTAAATCATTATATCCCCCTACACATGGTCTAATTCTTGGAGTAGAAAATCCCACTTCAACCTCTGGATATTTCTTTCTTAAATACAAGCCATGAAGCATCATCTTATAAACTTCAATTCTCCAATCATTTAATCCTAAGAGTGGAGCTAAATTGACACTTCTTATTCCTGCTTTGCAGCCTCTTTCTATAGCATCTAATCTAAACTTATAATTTTTCTTAGGCCCAGCTACATGAACCTTATCATATATTTTTTCATCATAACATTCTTGATATACAGTTAAAGAATCCACTCCAGCTTCTACAACCCTTTTATAATCTTCTTCTGTTAGTGGGTAAATTTCTATAGCTAGTGATGAAAAATATTTCTTTAGTATCTTTGTAGCATCAATTATATATTCAACAGGTGTATCCTTTTGCGACTCACCAGTTAAAAAGATAATATGCTTAAATCCTCTTTTACTTACAGCTATGGCTTCTTTCTCTATTTCTTCTAAGGTTAATTTTTTTCTATGAATGTCATTATCGTGATTATATCCGCAATAGGCACATTTATTTACACAGTAATTAGCAAGATATATAGGAGTATATAATAACACTGTCTTCCCAAAATATTGCTCAGTTAATTTATGAGCTTTTTGAGCTATTTCTTCTAAATAGTTTTCTGCTCCTTTTGAGATTAAGGCTAAAAAATCTTCTGGCATAAGTTTTTTCTTGTTTATAGCCCTCTTTATATCCTCATCTGTAATCTTATCTAGAGCTTCGTAAAAATCAAAATCTGTATTTTCTTTTATATATTCATATACACTCATATTTTCCACCTCTTTAACCTAAAAATCCTGTTAAAGGAGATGATGCATTGCCCTTTGTACTTTCTGCTCCAAGACCAGCTAGGTATGCTTCTCTTCCTGCTTCTACAGCCTTTTTAAATGCCTTAGCCATAGCTATAGGATCTTTAGCTGATGAAAGTGCAGTGTTTACTAGAACTGCTGAAGCTCCCATCTCCATAGCAAGTGCTGCATCTGAAGGTCGACCTATACCAGCATCAACTATTATAGGTGTATCTATTTCATCTATCATAATTTCTATAAGTTCTTTTGTTCTTATTCCTCTATTACTTCCAATTGGTGCACCTAATGGCATTACTGCCGCTGCCCCTGCCTCTGCCATCCGCTTACCCATCATTAAGTCTGGATTCATATATGGTAAAACATTAAATCCTTCCTTTACTAATACCTCAGTAGCCTTAAGAGTTTCTAAATTATCTGGCATTAAATATTTGGTATCTGAAATAACCTCTATTTTAATCCAATTACCACATCCCATAGCTTTAGCTATTCTTGCTATTCTAATAGCTTCTTCTGCATTTCTAGCTCCTGATGTATTTGGAAGTAATATTATATCTTTTGGTATATATTCTATTATATTTTCCTCTTTGTTATCTAGGTCAACTCTTCTTACAGCCATAGTAACTATATTTGTGCCTGATTCCTTAACTACATCTGGAAGTATTTTATTATTTCCATACTTTCCTGTACCAACTAATAACCTTGAACTAAGTTCCTGCTTGCCTAATATAAATTTATTCATTTCTACTCCCCCAATATTTATACTTCTATCTCATTTAATAATAGTCTTAGTACTGTGTTTGCCTCATGGTTAGCTACAATTCCAACCCTAGGAGCCATAAGCCCTTCATTTATCCCTGCTTCATGAATTCTATCTCCGCAAATATATAATCTGTCATTTATTTTTTTAGTATATATAATGTTATTGGAATAAAATCCCGCCATACCTGAGGCTGATATAATTTTAGTTTTTTTGAAATTCTTTAATATTTCTCCTACTAGAAGAGCTTTATATACTGCATTATCAAAAGCTTCAACTACTATATCAAATCCATTAAAAATATCCTTAATATTATCTTTCTCAACTTTTAAATCTAACACTTCTACTTCTATAAAAGGATTAATCTCTGTAAGAATTTCCTTTAATGCATATACCTTTTTCATTCCTATATGCTTTATATAGTATTGTTGCCTGTTTAGATTACTTGGTTCCACTACATCAAAGTCTATAACCTTTATATGTCCAACTCCAATTCTTGCTAAAGATATAGCTACATTAGAGCCTAACCCTCCAGCTCCTGCTATAGCTACTTTTCCTCTTTTTAAAGTTTCATGAACCTTAGGAGTATGACGACTTGCCATTAATGCTTCAAGTTCCTCCTTTTTTGGCATTTCTCCTTTTTTTATAAAGCAGATTCTATCACCTTCTTGTACATTAATATCATCTTTTATAGGGAATCCATTTAATATAACAATATCAGCATTTTTTTTAAATTCATCTCTAAGCTCATAAACCGAAGCCTTATCAACAACTCTTTCCTTTTCGTTTATTAATACTTTCATTAATTTAGCCTCCTCCAACAAAGCTTATTACTTCCATAACATTACTATCTTTAAGTACTATATTTACAAAGTCTTCTTTAGTTATAATAGCTCCATCTAATTCAACTATTACTTTTTCCTTATTTATTGTAAGTTCATCTAAAAACTTATCTAATGTTTTTTCTTCCTTTAGTTCAAACTCTTTTCCATTAACCTTCATTTATTTCGCACCTCCTTCTTCACCTTAGGAATTCAGCTATAAAAAAAGACTTGCCATAATAGGCAAGTCTAAAATTTTAAATCTATGAAGAATACATAGTATTCACTGCTTCCCTACGATGGTACTAACCACATCAGGTTCAAGGGTCTCAATTCTAACAGAATATCTCTCAGCTAACTTATAGTCAGCACCCCTAGCCTTATTATTAAATTTTCCAATTTTTATATTACAACTTCAAGTAATTTTTGTCAAATTTTAAAAATCTAAAGTTGCAAAATAATCTTCTGGAGTTTCTGCTCTTCTAATAAGCTTAGTAGATCCATCTTCCTTAAGTAGGATTTCAGCAGATTTTAATTTACCATTATAATTATATCCCATGGCAAATCCATGAGCACCAGTATCATGAATAACAAGTATATCTCCCTTATCAATCTTTGGAAGCTTTCTATCAACTGCAAATTTATCGTTATTTTCACACAATGATCCTACTACATCATAAACATAATCACAAGGTTCATTTTCTTTGCCCATTACAGTTATATGATGATATGCTCCATACATTGCTGGTCTCATTAAGTTAACTGCACATGCATCAACACCTATATATTCTTTATATATATGTTTTTCATGAACTGCAGTTGTAACAAGGTGTCCATAAGGCCCAAGCATAAAACGTCCAAGTTCTGTATATATAGCCACATCTCCCATACCTGCTGGAACTAATATTTCTTCGTATGCTTTTCTTACACCTTCACCTATTGCAATAATATCGTTTGGTTCCTTATCTGGAGTATATGGAATTCCTACTCCTCCTGAAAGATTAATAAACCCTATATGTACGCCTGTTTCTTCCTTTAATTCAACTGCAACTTTAAAAAGAATCTTTGCAAGCTCTGGATAATATTCATTAGTAACTGTATTACTTGCTAAAAATGAATGCATTCCAAATTCTTCAGCTCCTAATTCTTTTAATCTTAAGAAAGCCTCTGTCATTTGTTCTCTAGTTAATCCATATTTAGCATCACCTGGATCGTCCATTATAGTTGTTCCAAGGGCAAACTTTCCTCCTGGATTATATCTACAAGATATTATTTTAGGAATATCTGCTACTTCTCTTAAAAAGTCAATATGAGTTATATCATCTAAATTAATAGTAGCATTTAATTTACGTGCATATTGAAATTCTTCAGCTGGAGTATTATTTGATGAAAACATAATATCATCACCAAGGAACCCACATTTTTCTGACATCATAAGTTCAGTTAAAGAAGAACAGTCCATTCCACATCCTTCTTCTTGTAAAATCTTAAGCAGATGTGGATTTGGAGTTGCCTTTACAGCAAAATACTCTTTAAAACCTTTATTCCACGAAAAAGCTTCTTTTAATTTACGTGCATTTTCTCTTATTCCTTTTTCATCATAAATATGGAATGGTGTTGGAAACTCTTTAATAATTTCTACTAATTGATCTTTTGTAACAAATGGCTTCTTATTCATTAAATATTCATCCTTTCATGATTTCTATTAACTTCATCTCATTGATTAAAGCGTCTTTAAATACTTGTACCAAATTGTTATTACTTGAATATAAACATGTGGAGTTAAGTTCATCCCCAATTTCCCCTGTTAAAACATATTTTGAGTCTACAATAAGTCTAATTTGCACTGGATCCTTTTCAGCATTATATATTATAGTCCCATCTAATTTAAATGTTGAATCTGTAATTATTACTATTTTAATACCTCTATCTCTAAGCTCAATTAATTCCGACTTTACATCATTAAGCATTTTCTCAGACATATCTAAATATACTCTCTCCTTAGCCTGCATCAACATATTTCTAAATTTATCTTTAATATGCTTTTCTCCTTTTATTGTTATATATCCATTGGTTTCTTCTTTTCTTTTTGGAACGTTTTTTATAATCTCAGCTTTATTATCTTCCATAAACCGAATCTTATTACTACAAAATTCTTCTATACTAACTGGAGTATATAAAATTGCCCCACTATCTATAATATAAGCAGCCCCCTTTTCAACTAGCCCAGCTAATGAATTATATGTATTGGATCTTGATATGCCTGTTAATTTTGAAACTTCATATCCATTTAACTCTCCTTCTGCAAATAGTAATAAATATATATTTGCTTCATGTCTAGTTAATCCAAAACACATTAATCTTTCTACAATGTCCATTTTCTGCACTCCTTGAATGAGTATTTCTATATAGGAATACTATACAGCCAAATACGAATTTAGTCAATAGTTGATATAGGTTTTCAATTACCTTCCCATAAAAAAATACTGTCTAAATTAGAACTTTTAGACAGTATTTTTATTTAATATTATTTTTTTAATCTAGTACCTTCTAGTGATTGCTCTATTTTCCCTTCTTTCATAAGACCTCCAAGCGTCATTTTAAAATAATTCTTGGAAGTGTTAAAGGTTTCCTTTATTATCTCTGGAGAAGTCTTATCATTATATACCATAAATCCATCATGTTTTTCTAGATAATCAAGAATTTGTTCTTTCAATACATCTCTTTCTTCGAGTCTTTTTCTTCTTGTAGAAACTCCAACGACACCATCTTCATATATCTTTTTTATTCTAGCTTTAAACTTCTCTCCTGGATAAATATCATTATAATGTTCATTACCTAAAACTATTCCTTGATATTTACCATCTATAGCAACTCTTATAGTTTTTTCTCCGCCTTTTCCATAAGTTATAACTTCTACTTCATCTCCAACTTTAAACCCTTCACCTATTTCCATATAATTATCAACATATGTGGTTGCAGCTAATCTGCCTGTTTTATCTATGTAAGCATATAATAAATAACTCTTTCCAACTAAACATTTAAATTTTTGTTCCTTTAATGGAATGAAAATATCCCTATCTAAACCAATATCCGCAAATGCTCCAAAAGAACTTTCACCTACAATCTTTAAATATGATACTTCCCCTACTTTAATTAATGGCTTTTTTAATGTAGCAATAGGTCTATCCTTAGAGTCCCTATATATAAAAACCTTTATCTCTTCTCCAAGTTTTATATCTCTTTCTTTTATAGATGCATTAGGAAGTAATACATCATTCCCGTCTTCATCTGTCAAATAATATCCAAAGTCAACCTTTCTATCAACTTTCAAATCATTGTACTCACCAACAAATATCATTTAAATCTCCTACCTCTATTTTTTCTTATTGTTAAATTTATTTTATCATTACTATTTATTATTGTCATTATTTAAAGGATATAAGCACTATAAATATAGTAAATAATTATTTGAGGTAATTAGCTTGGGTAAAAGCAAAAAAAAATCATTAAGATATTATTATGGAATACCTCATGCTCATACCGATTTTTCTACAGGCAGAGGAACCCCTTTAGAAGCATATGAATATGGGAAAAATAATGGATTAAACTTTTTAGCACTAACTGATCATAACTCTTATCTAAATAATGAAACATCTATAAATAATAATCATGTTTCAAAATGGATTGCTATGAATTATGCCCGTGACAAATTTTCAAAAAAATCAGCTAGCCTTATCCCTCTAGTAGGATTTGAAACAAGGACCGCCCTTTATGGTGATTTTAATATAATAAACTGTGATACGTTTTTTACCGGTACAGTTAGAAACTTAAATGCTTTAGCCTTATGGATGATAAATAACCCTGATTCATTTATAACGATAAATCATCCTCACAAAAATGTCTTATCTTTAACCTATAATGAATTAATAAATAAATTAATAACTTCCATTGAAGTAGGAAATGGATCTTTTCCTCACAAATATTCACGTTATGAAAAATATTATTATTCCCTTCTTGACAAAGGTTGGAAACTAGGAGCTATAAACGGTCAAGATAATCACAGAATTAATTTTGGAGATAGTGATAACCTTACTGTAGTATTAGCAACTGAACTAAGCAGTGAAAAAATTATAGATGCATTTAGAAAAAGACGAACATTTTCAACAGAATCTAGAAATCTAAAAATGTATTTCACCATTAATAATATCCTCATGGGAGATATATTAAAAATAGATAAAAAAAAGCTTAAGTTTATGATATATGCAGAAGACCCTAAAAATAAAATTAAGCAAATCGAAATAATTACTAATAAAGGAGTTCTAGTTAAAAAAATTGATAATATTAATCTAAACTCTATTAAATATTTATATGAACATGAGAAAGAAGAGGGCGAAAATTGGTATATAATTAAAATCCATCAAGAAGGTAATAGAATAGCTATAAGTTCACCAATATTTTTAGATTATAAATTATAAAAAAGTTCTTGCAAATTTTGCAAGAACTTCTATTTTACTTGTTATTTTTTATTCTATTAGGTTTTGCTTTTGGCTTTATTACTACTTTCTTCGCATTTTTTCTTGGCCCACCAGTTTGTTGTATATCTAAAAACCAGGCGAAGGCTACAACAACCAATATAGTAATACCTGCATTTACATATATATTATCAACTCTTAAAAAGAACTGAAACAAAAGCCCAGCTACTGCTATTCCTAGTGGAATAAATTTATTAATCCTTATTTTTGCAAAAACAAACTTCTTTAGTAATGTAAGTATTCCTATTACTACAGCTATCATTAATACTAAATATAGTATCCCTACAAGTGTATTTAACATATTATATCCTCCTATTAACTAACTCTACTTATAATATTAGATTATAAGTTATTCTTTTTCAAGTACAATAATAAAAACATGTTACCTTAATTTTTATGCCAATTTAACTTTATATGGTTCAAATTTGAGAATATATTAATAATAATATATATTTTTTGCAATTTTTTATTTTTTTCTTTGAAAATAGCATATTGTTTGATAGAATATTATTAATGATAAGTTAAAGAGGTGATAATATGACTGAAAATGTAACGCTTCAATTGGACGAGTTAGATCTTCAAATTTTAGATTTGCTTATTAAAGATTGTAGAACTCCATATCTGGAGATAGCTAGAATATGCCATGTAAGTGGTGGAACTATACATGTTCGTATGAAGAAAATGGAGGACCTAGGTATTATTAAGGGTTCAAGAATTCTTTTAGATCTTGGAAAGCTTGGTTATGATGTTTGTTGTTTTGTTGGAATTTATGTGGACAAAGCTTCTTCTTTTACAAATGTCTTTGAAGAAATGAAAAAAATAGATGAAGTTGTTGAATTACATTTGACAACTGGTGATTATTCTATGTTTGCAAAAGTAATTTCCAAAAATATTCATGATCTTCAAAATGTTTTACTTGAAAAAATCAACAATATTCATGGAATTCAAAGAACTTATACTTTTGTTTCATTATCTCAACCAATTGACAGAAATATTACTTTATAGCAATTTTGAATAATATTATACATTCTGGATATATTATATATTGTATTAATGTGAAGGAGTGTGTATTTATGAAAATATTAGATAGGATTGCTTTCATTTTAGTTTTAATTGGGGCAATAAACTGGGGACTTATAGGATTCTTTCAATTTGATTTAGTAGCAGTACTATTTGGACAAATGACAACATTTAGTAGAATTATATACGGTCTAGTTGGAGTTTCCGGATTATATTGTTTATCATTTTTTGCAAAAAAAAGCTTTAGAGATGCAGATTAAATTTTCTATAGCCCTTCTACTAAGAAAGGGCTATATTTATTATGCTTTTATGTAAATTGGTACATTAACTATAAACTTAAGATTTTTTTAAGTTTTTCTTTAATATATTGTTAATAATTCTATTATATAATGGATATAACAATCAGGAGGAGGATAGTATGCAGTTAGTTAATTTTTTAGATTTTAACATTTTTAATTTATTTTTTTATTATATTTTTTATTCGTTTTTAGGTTGGTGCGCTGAAGTAGCTTACGCATATAAAAACCAAAGGAAATTTGTAAATAGAGGCTTTCTACATGGTCCTCTTTGTCCTATTTATGGTGCTTGTTTATTATCTATAATAATATTACTTACTAACTTTAAGAACAACAACATACTGGTATTATTAATATTTGCAACATTATTTACTTCCTCAATAGAGTATATCACAGGCTTTTTATTAGAGAAATTGTTTAAAACAAAATATTGGGATTATACAGAAGATCCACTTAATCTTCACGGTAGAATTTGTTTACACTTCTCATTAATGTGGGGAGCTGTATCTATAGGAATAGTTAAAATAATTCATCCTATGGTAACTAATTTGATAAATATGATTCCAGAAAACATTAAACCAACACTATTTTTTACTTTAGCAATCTTCCTACTTATGGATTTTTATTCAACATTAAAATCTTTAATTAGTTTGAAAAAAATAGCTTATTTGATTCAGTTTGATGCTGGTATTTTAGCAAATAAATACTCAACATTTATTCAAAATTCAAATTTAGAAATAAAATTCAATGAACTTAAAAAGAAATTATTAAAATGGAAAAATAAATATTACTAAAAAGGAACTCTTAAAAGAGTTCCTTTTTTGGATTTCTATACTAACTTTTTAATTTCGTCAAACAACTCTAATGCCGCATTTCTAGGGCCAGTCTTTTCTTGACCTTGAACTCCTAGACAAGTCTTAATTTGTCCAACTTTAACTCCTGCTTCTTTAAACATAGCATTAAAGTATTTATTTATTAATAAATCTGTCTCTTTCTCCTTTTGGGCTGGCCCAAATGGATTTGCAAAGAATGACTCAACTAAACCTTTCTCGGTTGTTGTTCCTTTTGCCATTCTAGCTCCAGCTCTAAATACCTTAATCGCTTCTTCTGGCGACTCAAAGTATTCAAGAGAATTTCCCCCTTCATCAACTTTTGTATAATTATTTGCATAATAAAATAAATCAACTGGATATCCCTTAGTTATTACATTATATGGCGCTACTGGTGTTACAAGTCTTGCATTTATTTTATCAGGATTCATAAAAATACTTCTATCAATTTCTTTAAATGCATAGCCTTGATCTAAATCATCTAATCTAACAAAAGCTCCAATTTCAGTACCATATCCAACTATCTTACCATTCTCATATTTGAATGTACCCATATCATCAAATATTATACTCATATCTGAAATATAATCTTCACTTAAAGATCTAAATGCTTCTAGACTTTCTGATTTACCTGCTCCACTATCTCCCATAATAACAACATTTGCAGTGTTACCATTCTTTAATGTCAAGTTAACCATGGCCCCATGAATAGGTAAATATCCTCTTTTAATCATTATTAAATTATGAAGAGTTAAAGTCATCTTTTTAATATATCCAAAATAATCAATTTTATCTGAATGATTTATATAACCTAACATAATATCATTTTCACTGTCATCGTAAAATACTGTCTTTAATTCTTGTCCTTCATCTGTTGCCCCATAAACATAAACAATATCTGGCTTTCTTCCTCTACATTCTTCTTTTCTAGCCATTTCGAAAAGATTGCATAGTGTAATTCCATGTTCCATAAAATCTCTATGAAAATATATATATGCTAATAATTCACCAACTTTAGCAGGATAACAGAACCAATGATCCTTATTTATATTAGCTACTTTTAACGGATTCTCATCTATTTCTGTAAACATACCATCTCTAGTATTTCTCTTTGGATAAGTTATAAATGGTGCCTCTAATAATATTGAATCAACAAATGGAATATCTTCTAAGATTTCATATCCTTTTGGTATAGGCCAAACTAATTTGTTAATCATAATAGATGCATTTCCGCCAGCTGGTAATTCTCTAAATACTTTAGGAACTACTCCTAACACATTTTTTTCTATCTTTCTATATAAAGATAATACTAAATTAGAAAATCTATCATTAGCTTCGGTAAAACTCATTGCTGCTAATCCTTGTTCAACTTTTCCACTATGAATAAGTGTATATCTTTCAAGTCTTCTCCAGAATAAATAAAAATCTTCAACAACACGAATAAAACTATCCTTATTTGATAGCAACTCCTCAAATTTAGGATTAGTATCAGTAATCTCACTAGCACTCATAACAGTTAAACACTTGAAAACTTTTACTAAATCTTTTCTTAAATTTGCAATATCATCTTCCTTAAGCACATTGCTTAAATATCCATAAGATAGATTTTTTTTCTTTTGGGCTTGTTTTAAATATACATCTAATACTCTTCTAAATCCTTCACTTTCTAACAAACTTTCAAAAGTTTTGCAATACTTTGCTGTAAAATTAATAATAATCTTGTCATTACTTATAGAAAACTCTTTCCTCATTTAATTTTGCCCCCTTATGATTTTGCTTTCAAATAATTGCATTTTTAACTAACAATAAAGTCATTATATCATAGGCTTTGCAATTCTTAAACTATCATTTTTTCATTTTTCCGCTATGTAAACATTGACATAAAGAAATTTTAAATAAATATGAAGGATTTGCATTTAGCAAATCTCTTCATACATATTGTACACTTCACTGTATAATTTATCCACAAGACTTTTTTCTTCTTCTTTTGACAAGTTATTTGTATCTATTTGCCTTCCAAATATTATTTTTACTTTTCCGGATTTAAATTTTTTATTTTCTTCAAAACAAGATGCTGTTCCATTTATTGCAAAGGGTACAATAGGAGTTCTCGATTTTGTAGCTATTTTTACGCTCCCTTTCTTAAAACTATTAATTCTCCCATCCTTACTTCTTGTTCCTTCTGGAAATATAACAAAATTATATCCATTACTTATTCTCTCTATTGCTGTATTCATAGCCTTAAGACCTTCTCTTACATTATTCCTATCTAAAGAAACGCTCTTTAAATGAGCAATCCAATACCCAATGACAGGAACCTTTAGAAGTTCTTCCTTTGCCACAAAATCTACAGTTCTTCCAACTGTAGCTCTAATGACTGGTATATCTAATATACTTTGATGATTTCCCATAAAGACGCAAGTTCCTTTTGGTATATTCTGAGCACCTATAACTTCAATTTCCATTTGCAATGTCTTTATAGTGAATTTACTCCACTTTAAGAAAACTTTTTGTCCATATCTCCAAGCCTCTTCTTCTCCCCTTGTTTTTTCTATAAAATATCTTTTAAAACCTCTAAGCCTCATCCAAATCATGTATATCCCATATGATATTATTCTTATGTACAAATTAAATCCACCTTTCTATTTAAATCAAAACTATTATATTATTCTTAAATAATATATGCAACTAAATGTATTACTTCTCCTAACTGTATATTTGTAATCTTAATGGATATTATACTAATAGTTAAGGAGATTACATTAATGAAAAGAAAAAACTTAATTATAATTTTTCTAATAATCATAATTCCATTTATTCTTTTTTTCTGTAAAAGTAATAATTTAAGACTTCAAAGTAATTATAATAAAATGTTAGTGCACTATTTTGACGTAGGTCAAGGTGATTCGATACTTATTCAAGTAAATAATAGGAATCTATTAATTGACTCCGGTCCAAAAACTTCAAGGAAGAAATTACTTACTTCACTCAAACAATTAAACATAAATAGAATTGATTATTTAATAGCAACTCACCCTCATGAAGACCATATTGGAAACATGTCCTCTATAATAAGACAATTTGATATAGGACGCTTTTATTCCCCAAAAGTACAAAGTACTACTAAAAGTTTTGAATCTATGGTTGAAGCACTAAAAAGTAAAAACTTAAAAATTAATATTCTTAAAGCTGGATTATCTTCTATAGACTTAGGAGAAAATACTGAAATATCTGTTTTCTCCCCCATAAATGATTCATCAAAAGAAAACTTAAACAACTATTCTCCAGCTATATTAATTAAATTTGGCGAAAATAAATTTCTATTTACAGGTGATGCAGAAAAAGAAGTCGAAAATGAGATTCTATCTCAAAATAGCAATGTAAAATCAGATGTACTAAAACTAGGACATCATGGCTCCTCCAGTTCAACTTCAGAAGCCTTTTTAAAAGCCGTTAACCCTTCTATAGGAGTGATAAGTGCTGGCACGGATAATCCTTACGGTCATCCACACAAGGAAACGTTAGCTCTACTTAATTCAAATAAGATCAAAATTTTCAGAACTGATAAGGATGGAACCATTACCCTTTCTTCAGATGGAAAAAACATATGTAAGGTAAAAAAATAATAGGATAAGAGTTCTTATCCTATTATAGTCTATTTTCTTGAAGGGCAATTTTTTGAACAATCTCCACAATTACATTTCCCTTTTGAAGAATTTTTCACATTCTTATATATTATAAATCCTGCAATTAATACAATTGCTCCTGTAATTAAAATTTCCATATATTCACCTTCTTTTAAAAAAATAAACTTCCAATGTTAAATACTAAAAATGATACACACCAAGCTAGTACTAACTGATAAAATACTGAAAATAACGTTAACTTAGTACCATATTCTTTCTTCATAGTTCCAATAACTGATACACAAGGTGTATAAAGCAAAACAAACACCAAGAATGTATAAGCTGATAAGGCCGTAAAATGAGCTGATAATATAACACTTAAGTCACCAGCAAAAATCACT
This sequence comes from Clostridium sp. HBUAS56017, assembly GCF_007115085.1. Classification (NCBI taxonomy): domain Bacteria; kingdom Bacillati; phylum Bacillota; class Clostridia; order Eubacteriales; family Clostridiaceae; genus Clostridium; species Clostridium sp. HBUAS56017. Next base: position 31,894 of record NZ_SULK01000006.1, read on the forward strand.
TGCATAGATGCTAATACTGTTTCTTTTGCTAAGATTCCAGAAAGCAGTGATACAGCTGATTGCCAATTACCAAATCCTAATGGAGCGAAGATTGGTGCCATAAATGTTCCTATATTTGCCAAAATGCTTTCATCTATATTTTCTACCTTACCTGTAATACTAAAGTTTGAAAGGAACCATATAACTACACTCATTGCAAATATTATTGTTCCTGCTTTTTTTATAAATCCTTTAGCTTTATCTAAAGTTTGTTTTACTACTGATTTAACACTAGGCATTTTATATTCAGGTAACTCTATTATAAAAGGCTCTTCATCCTTCTTAAAAATTGTCTTCTTAAATAATATTCCTATTAAAAAGGCTACTACTATTCCCAATAGATAAAGTGATGCAACGACAAGCCCTTGATGTTTAGAGAAAAACACTGCTGCAAAAACTGTATATACTGGAAGTCTAGCATTACATGACATTAATGGTACAAGTAGTGCAGTAAGTTTTCTATCCTTTTCACTTTCAAGAGTTCTAGCAGTCATAATTGCTGGAACAGAACATCCAAACCCTACTATCATTGGAATAAATGCTTTACCTGATAAACCAATCTTCCTCATAAACTTATCCATTAAGAAAGCTACTCTAGCCATATAGCCACTATCTTCTAAGAAAGTTATACAAACAAATAAAGCTAAAATAACAGGTAATAATACTAATATTCCTCCAACTCCAGATATAATTCCATCTACAATTAGTGATTGGAACCACGGTGAGGAATTTCCAAGCAATTCACTTACCCAAGGCATAAATGAATCATTTAATAATCCATCTAACAAATCAGATAAAGGTTGTCCTATCCATGAAAAAGTTATTTCAAAAGTTAATATCATCATTAATATAAATATAGGATATGCAAGCCATGGATTAAGTAAAACTTTATCAAATTTTTCTGTTAGAGAATTCTTTTTCTTGTCTTCCTTAATCTTGCATTTCAATATTACTTTTTCTATAAAATCATATGCTTGTTTTTCATCTTTAAAATCAAACTTATCACCATCATTTACTTTTTCTGATGGTTCATTTTTTAAAATATTAGTCAACTTATCTATACCTATCTTCTTAGATGCTGAAATAGGTATAACAGTTACATTTAATAATTCACCTAGCTTTTTATAATCAATTATAATTCCTCTATTCTCAGCTATATCAACCATATTTACCGCTAGAATAATTGGCTTGTTAAATTCTTTAAGCTGAGTTGTTAAATATAAATTTCTATCAAGATTTGTTGCATCTACAATATTTAAAATCAAATTAACTTCATCTTGTTTTAAATAATCTTTTGCTATCTTCTCTTCATTAGAAAATGTGTCCATAGCATAAATTCCTGGAAGGTCTACTACCTTTATATCTTCAAAATATCCTTCTTTTTTATCTACTGTTACTCCAGGCCAATTTCCAACATATTGTTTCGAACCTGTTAGCGCATTAAATAGTGTTGTCTTTCCTACATTTGGATTACCAAGTAGTGCTACTGTTGTCATAAGCTCCCCCTCTAATTATGTATAAATATATTTTTAGCATCCTTCTTTCTAATTGCTAAATCAAAACCTCTAAGATTAATTATCATCGGATCTCCCAAAGGCGCCATTCTCTTTAATAAAACTTTAGTTCCTTCAATACATCCAAGAGCAGAAAGTCTTTTTGCTAACTTTTCATCTCCACTTACCATCTTAACGGTTGCGCATTCACCTATTTCTAAATCACATAGACACATAATATCACCTCATATTGAAAATCATTATCATATAATTATAATATCATCTCAACTGTAATTGGTCAACCATACTAGGTATAAATTTCTCTAAAATATTTTTATTAAATGTTATTATAAAATTTTCATACTATTATTATTTATAGTAATAATGGTATAATAAAATGAAACTTTAATTACACTTAAGGATAAATACATTCATTATTAAGTATATTGCCTTAATATAACTGAAATTTATATAGGAAAGTTGTGGTACTATGATAATTAGAGAAAATATAATAAAGGTTAGCAATGTTTCAAATGAATTTATGCTGTGTCATGAAAAAATGCATTATTTGCCTAAAGATATAATTTTCTTTGATTTAGAGCATTATGTTTATAAAAAACCTAAATGTATAGGAGTGTTTGGTGCTTGTGTATTTAATCAAGAAACAACTGAACTTCATGTAACTCAGTATATGATAGAGAATAGATCTGAATCTATAGATATTCTTTATCTAGCTCAAAAATATTTTATAAAAATGAAAAATCAAGATAAAAAAGCTATAGTAACATTTTCAGGAAACAACGACTTTTCTGTTATTAATTATCTATTTGAAAAATACGGTATAGAATTTAATTTTAAAAACGAATTTGATTCTGTGGATATTCAAAAAGAATATGAACTGTACAATGATACCTCTATAGGCCTTAAAAATCTTGAGAAATCTTTTGGGATAGTACGTGAAAGCGAAGTTATAAGTGGTTCTAATCTAGCTAAAACCTTTCATAAAGTCATGAAAGATAAAGACTACATAAGTAGAATGCCTAAAGAAAAATTAGAGAATATATTACTATATAATGAGCAAGATGTTATTAATCTTTATCATATTTTTGTAAACTGGAAACAATTTATTAATAAAGACTTTTCTAAAACTGAGGTAGATAATTCTACCATTGATGATTGTGAAAAAGATATTTCTAATGATATTAATTAACTTCGATATTTGCTCATTATAAGAACAACCCCTAGTTTAAAATACTAGGGGTTGTTCTTTTCTGGATCTTCTTCATTATTTTCTTGTATTCGTCTCATCAAATTTTTATTTTTCGCTTTAAAGATAGCTACCTTTTGTTCGTAAAAAAGTTTTATAGTTGCCACAGTAGGTGAGGCTAAAATCATTCCTACAGGCCCAAAGAAACCTCCACCAACTACTACTCCAACAATAATAAGAAACGGTCTAACTCCAATAGATTTCCCAACTAACTTTGGTTCTAAAAACCAAGCATCAAACTGTTGAAGCGCTAAAAGAAACAATGCTATAAAAAAGGCCATACTTGGGGATACAAATATCCCAACAATAGCTCCAGTTATTACCCCAATCAGCGGACCAAAATAAGGAATCATATTTGTGAATCCAACTACCAATGCAATTAGTATTGTATATGGAGCTTTCAAAACTATTAGCCCAATTAATGCAATTAACCCAATAATAAGAGAATCTAAAGCCTTAGTCCCGACATACATCCCTATCATTTTATTATATGTTTTTAACCACAAAATTAGCTTCTGTCCTCTTTCTTCTTTAAGTAAAATATAAGTTATTGTTTTACTTTCTTCTATGAATCTTTCTTTATCGAGAAGTACGTAAATAGAAATCAAAAATCCCAAAATAATCTTAACTAAATTAGTAGTTATAGATAAAACTGATGATAAAGATCCTTCAAGAGCAGATACAAGCAAACTACCAAATTTTGTAGTAATAATTGATAAATAGTCTAAGACCCCAGTTTCCTTCACTATTTCATATATATTTTCATTTTTTGTAGCTTCATTTATCCATCCTTGAACCATTCTTACATATGTAGGAATATCTGATGTTATAGATATAATACTATCTAGTATACTTGGAATAACATATATAAATAACAAAACTACTATGCTAAATATACTAACATATGTAACAAGTATCGATAAACCTCTCTTAAATCTAAGACGATTTTCAAACATCTTCATTATAGGATTAAGTATATAAGCAAATATCAATGAATATATAAATGGAGATACTATAGATATAAATTTGCCTACAAGATCAAATATAAAAGTATAGTTATCAATAACTTTGTATCCTACTATTCCAATTAAAGCAAAAATTAATATATCCCTATACTTAATATTCCTATCAAAGAACATCTTACCCCCCCATTCCTTAAACTCCAATTAAATTTCTAATTTAATAAATTACATCTTTTCCACAACTTCAATTCCTATAAGTTCAAGACCATTTTTTATAACTTGACAAGTTGCTTCCACAAGTTTTATTCTAGCAATTTTTAATTCTTCATCCTCAAGATTAAGTACAGAATGAGCATTATAGAATTTATTAAAATCCTTAGCTACTTCTATTACATATCTAGTTAATACAGAAGGTTCTAATTTATCTAATGAAATAAGTATATATTTATTAAAATTCTCCAACGTTTTAACTAATTCAAATTCTTCTTTTGAGTTTAATTTACTATAATTAGGCTCTCCTTTAATTTCTCCTGCTCTTCTTAAAATGCTCTTTGCCCTTGCATATGAATATTGTACATAAGGTCCTGTTTCCCCTTCAAATGAAAGTATTTCTTTCCAATCAAAGACTATATCCTTTTCTCTTGAATTTTTAAGATAAGTAAATACTACTGCACCTACTCCTATTTTCTTTGCAACTTCTTCCTTATTTTCTAAATCAGGATTTTTTTCATTTATTATTTCTAAAGTTTTTTCCACTGATTCTCTTAAAAGATCATCTAATAATATTACTTCACCTTTTCTAGTAGAAAGCTTTCTGTCTGCAAATTTAACTAATCCAAATCCTACATGGACACAATCTTTTGCCCATTCATTTCCTGCAAGTTCTAACACTTTAAATACTTGTTTAAAATGAAGCGCTTGAGGGGTTCCCACTACATATATACTCTTATAGAAGTCGTATGTTTTCTTTCTATACATAGCTGCAGCTAAGTCTCTAGTTGCATATATGGATGCTCCATCCCCCTTAAGAACTATACATGGTGGCATATTATAATCTTCTAGCATTACGACTTGTGCACCATTACTTTCAACTAAAAGTTCTTTATCTTTTAATTTATCAACAACTACATCCATCTTGTCATTGTAAAAAGCTTCTCCTGCATAGGAATCAAACTCCACTCCTAAGATATTATAGACTCTTTCAAACTCTTTTAAACTTAAATCTCTAAATCTCTTCCAAAGGGCTTCAGCATCCTTATCTCCATCTTCTAAAGCTTTAAAATATGCTCTTCCTTCATCTTCTAAAGTTGGATCCTTTTCTGCTTCATCATGAAACTTTACATAAATTCTTAAAAGTTCCTTTATAGGATCCTCTTCTAAAGCTTCTTCATCTATCCATCTGTGATATGCTGATATTAACTTACCAAATTGAGTTCCCCAATCTCCAAGGTGATTTATCCCTACAGCATTATACCCTTCTTTTTTAAACATCTTATACAAAGAATGACCTATTGCTGTTGTAAATAGATGACCTACATGGAAAGGTTTTGCTATATTAGGTGAAGAATATTCTACACATACAGTTTTTCCTTCCCCTATATTAGAAGAACCATAATTGTCTCCTTCTGCTAATACCTTCTCTATTGCATTTTTTGCAAAAATACTTTTATCAGCAAAGAAATTAATATAAGGTCCTAGATTTTCAATCTTTTCAAATCCTTCTTTATTTAATTTCTCTTTTAATTCTTCTGCTATCATGTTTGGAGCTTTTCTCATAGTTTTAGAGAGCTGAAAACAAGGAAAAGCATAATCCCCCATTTCTGGCCTTGGTGGAATTTCTATTAGTTGTTCAATCTTTTCAATTTCTAATTCTACTTCTGCACTGATTAACTCAGCAACCTTCTTTTTATAATCCATAAAATCCTCCTAAATACTATACTTATATGAAATAAGTTGTTAAAATAAAAAAACGCCTCTTAATAAATAAGAGACGGAAAAATTCCCGCGGTACCACTCTAATTGCAGTAAATGCCACTTAAAAATTTTTAACGCAACTTCTTGCGACTACCTTCAATGTAGTTTCTCCGAGTCTCTATTCAAATTAATCTATTTATAAGGCTTACACCATCCCTTACTCGCTTTAAAAATCAATTAATCCTACTCTTCTCTTCATAGAATCACTATATTAAATTCTTGAATATATTATACATATAAAGAAGATTTCATGTCAATATAGAATTTTATTAACACTTATCCACCCACTAGCAATATAATATTATCTAGACTTATTTTATTTAAAGAGGAGTAATTATGGAGAAAACAAGTGTCATTGTAATAGGATGTAATTCTATTAGTTTTCTGATTACCCAGATTCAAGATAATGGCTATTTTAAAATAATTGACGAGCTAAATTCTCCAATAAGACTTTACTATGACTTAATTCTAAACAATAAAATATCTAATATAAAACTTGAAGAAACCTTATCTATCTTAAGAAGTTATAAATCTCTTTCTAAAATTCATGGATCAAGGGAACCTATAGTATTCTCTACAAGTTTTTTAGAAAAATCAAAAAACAAAGATGAATTTGTAAAAGTTATAAACGAAAATTTAGATATGGAGGTTACCATTTTAAATGATTTAGATATAATTTATTATAATTATCTGGCAGTAGTAAATAGCATTGATTTAAATAATGCACTACTGGTAGATATCTCAGGAGAATCAACTCATATATCATGGATGCTTAACGGAGCAATTAAAGATAGTTTTACTCTACCTCTAGGCACATTGAATTTATCCTATGCTTTTAATTTGGAAGATAAAATATTAAAAGAAGATTTAGATAATGCTATTTTATATATTAAAAAGGAACTAAGCAAAATAAATAAATTTAAAGGAATAAAACTTAACAACATTGTTGGAACTGGAAAAACTATACACTCCATAGCAAACCTAGATAAAGAAAGAAAAAAATACCCTTTAGACATTATTCACAATTATACTACAACAGATATTGATATTCAGGATATATATAATTTACTAAAATGCAAGAGTCTTGCTCAGAGAAAACGACTTTATAAGCTTACTCCCTGCATGGCAGATATAATAGTAGGTGGTGCTCTTATTTTGAAAGAGATAGTTTCTTATTACGATATATCCAACATACTTATTTGTGGGCGTGGTCTAAAAGAAGGCATTATATTTGATTATGTATATAAAAACTATTGTCCTGTTTCAAACATTCTAGATTATAATCTCTATGGTATTATGGAAAATTTAAATATAAATAAATCCCATGCAGAAAAACTTTACTATACTACAAAAGAATTATTTACTGCACTAAAACCTCTTCATCACCTAGATGATGGTTATCATAATATAATAAAAACTGCATCTTATCTACATGATAGTGGTATAAGCGTTGATTACTACAATTATCACAATCATTCATTTTATATGATATTAAATTCTTATATTAGCGGATTAACTCATAGAGAATTACTTATTAGTTCTGCAATTGTTGCTTCTCCAAAAAATAGCAGTTATAACTTTCTATCTCCTACCTATGGAGTTTTAATAAATAAACTTGATATAAAAGCTATTGATAAAATAGGCGTTCTTCTGAGTATAGCCGAAGGATTAAATGAAAGTTTTGAAGATTCTATAGAAAACATTGAAGTTAGTATAAAAGAAAACTCAGTAATTATTATAATATCTTCAAAATTGGATTTAAAATTTCAAATTAATCGAGCAATGAATGCTTCTAGAATGTTTCATGAGATTTATGATAAGAATTTGCTAATCTATAAAAAATAAGACAGACTGCCTAAATGGTTAATATAAATTAACCTTTAGACAGCCTGTCTTATTTCAAACTAGCTCTTAAAAACATTGTTTTCATCCCTAGTTTTGTGAATTTTGTTTCATACTCCGTCATTATATTCTCTTTAAAATCCGAACTATGTAGGTCATAAGTTAAAAATTCTATCTCGAATCCACTTTCTTTAAAATATTCCTGAGAATCATTAAAAAGATCCGTATCATCTGTCTTAAACCATACTTCAGAGCCAACTTTTAAGAATTTCTTATACTCTTCTAAAAACCTTGAATGAGTAAGTCTTCTTTTATTATGCCTATCCTTTGGCCACGGATTACAAAAGTTTATATATATTTTTTCAATTTCATCCTTATCAAAAAGCTCACTAACAAAGCTAATATTTAATGCAACCAATCTTCCATTTGTTATTTCAGAGTACTCTTCTACCTTTCTTAGAGCGTATACAAGCACCTCATCTTTTAAATCTATAGCCACATGATTAACTTCCGGATATCTTAAGCAATTTTGTGTTAAGAATCCTCCTCTACCACAGCCTAGTTCTAGATGTATAGGATTATTATTACGAAATTCCTCTTTCCATCTTCCCTTTAATTCTCTTGGGTTATTTATAAACAATTTATTTTCTTCAAGTTCAGGTCTAGCCCACCACTTTTTTCTAAGTCTCATGTTTTTCCTCCTAGGTTAATATAACAATCCTAACACTGGATTAACTATCATTATAATAAACTTCATAACATATACAACCGGTACATGTATAAATCTAAAACCACCAACAACTAATAATGCTAATATTACCATCTGATATTTATATATTGACTCGCTAATACTGTAGAAAAACTTTGGTTTTAAATCTCTTAATACCCAAAAGCCATCTAATCCAGGTATTGGTAATAAGTTAAATACAAATAACGAAACATTAATAGAAAAAACCCCATCTAACATCTCTGCTAACACATTCGAAATCGAAGCAGGTAATAAGCCTGTTTTTGTTTGAAAAATTACAAATAGTCCATAACACAAATATCCCAAAAAGGCTAACACTAAATTTGCTAATGGCCCTGCTAGACTTACTTTTAAATCGTCCTTATAATAATTTTTAAAAGCTGAAGGATTTGTTTCAACTGGCTTTGCCCATCCAAACCCAGCAATTAAAATAAGTAATGTCCCTAAAGGATCGATATGACTCATTGGATTAAGGGTAAGTCTTCCTTGAAATCTTGGTGTTTTATCTCCCAACATATCAGCTACCTTTGCATGAGCAAACTCATGAAATGTAAAAGCTAAAAGTATAGCTGGAATAATTAGAATTTTGTTATATATTATATCCATAAAATTGAAACTATTCATTAAATCTATATTCCTCTCCTAAAAAGTATTCTGAATGGTATTATACCATAAATTTTTTGAAATTTGAATTTATAATCTAAAGACTTCTGTAGATTTCCCACAGAAGTCTTTTATAGCTCACCAATTTTCATTATTTTACTACTTTGATAGACTTGTTAAATATATCTTGCCATTATCAGAACTTAAAATAACTTTATTGTTTACAGATATAAACTTTCCTTTATAACTTACACTTTCTGATGTTGTAAGATTTTTAACTTTTCCATCTAAACTATCATTAACTAGAAACTCACCTTTATCATTAACATATATATCTGTAGAATTCTTTGGTTTATCTAGCTGAGTTACTTTCCACGTAGCAAACTTTTGATTAAGAGTTCCAGAAAAGATTTTAGTTACTTTATCTTCAATCTCTTCGCCCATATATACTACTCCATTACTATCCCTTGCCAAAAGCGTCAAGTTACTTGAATTTGTAATATTGATTTTTGATGCTTTACCATTTGTATATTCATAAAATCTTTTAGCTTTTTTATCTTGATAAATTATAGAATCACTGCTAGGGGATACTTTCATTTCTCCCATAGCGGAAATGTTGCTTCCAATACTCTCCACATTTTTTTCTATATTTATTCTATAAATAACTGCATTATTCCCACCTTTACTCACAGATACAAAAGTGACTCCAGAAAGAGTTGTAGTTTCAATTGCATCAACTTGCATTCCACTCTTGTAATCACACACTTTTTCATTTTCTGTAATTTGAGATTCTGTTTTGTTCTTTGCATCATAATTAATAACGTTAATTACATTTTTCTTGCTTGAACTTGTTACCTTTTCTGCTATTGTTAATCTATTTCTATCTGGCAACCATTCACTATTTAATACTTCTCTATTACCTTTATTAGTTATTATCTCTTCTGAAGTACCTGTCTTTGTATCTAAAAGATAGAACTTACTGTCAACGAAATATGATATATATTTACCATCATAAGAACTTTGAATCTTTTTTGCTCCTTGTGGTATTGATAAGTCAGCTTTACTACCAACAACATCTTCTTTAACTTCTTTCAGTTGAAACTCAGAAGAATGTTTTAAATATACTTTATCTAAATATAATAGAGCTGCTACTTGCATCATTATAGAAAGCAAAGCCCATACTATAATTCTTTTGAATCCTTTCATAAATCATACCTCTCTCACTTATTTAACTATAACAGCAGTTGGTATATATCTTTCACCAAATGCGTAGGAAGGTGTATTTACAACTTCATCATTATAGTACATTGTAGCAGACTTACCTCCATCTAATGTAGCCGCTGTTACACAACCTAAATCAAGCATTATTTCCTGAGCTTCATCTAAAGTCGCTGCAATTCTATTATTATTTTTTGAATCTAAAACTACTAACAAAATGCTTCCATCTTGTTTTTGCCCAATTATTGTTCTTGGAGAAGACCCTCCCATATGATATTGTAATTTTGCTGCTTTTCCATTACTAACCAAAATATCCGTATTAAAACTTACAGCTTCAGAAGCACCTTTTGACAATAATTCTTTTGTAGTATAATTACCTGCAACTAAGCGTCCATCCTTTGTCATAAGTATAGTACCTTGTTTACTACCTGAAGTATCATCATAGATAACTTTACCACCTGTTATAATTACACCTGAAGGAGTACCTCCATTAGCAGTCCATGCCTGCGAATTTGCTTCATCTGAAAAAGCTCCCCCATTAACTCCAGCTACTGCCTTATTGTTTTCGGCTATTTGTGATGTAGTTTCTCCTTCTTTTTTTAGCTTTGATGTATATCCTATTTTAATTCTTGTAGGATCACTAACAGTAAGAACATGTCCACGAAATTTATCATTATTCTCTAAAGTGGCATATTTTATATTATCATCATGATTCTTTGGTATGCTTATTAAACCTGAACCATCTGTCGATACATCTTCTTCTACTTCACTTTTCCCCAATATCTTGTTAATTTGCTCTTTAGAAAGAAAAGTAGTTGCTAACCACTGATAATGCATTGACCCCATAGCTCCACCAACAAACATTGATTTTGCATTTTGAAAAGGCCCATAAAATAATATAAAAGGAGCTGTTATAACTGTAAAAAACAATTGAAATATCATAAATCCTATAAGTAACTTCCAACTAAATTTTCTAATTACTCTATTATCTTTCTTAATCTTCCTTCTAACCTTTTTCTCCATTCAATTCCTCTCCATCTAATTTGCTTATTTTGCAAATTATTTGTTTGCTTTATTATATAATTATTACTTAATTATATCAATAAAAGTAATTTTTTTTTAATATTTGACTTTATTTTAAACATACTTTTTAATTATACTTCTATTTTTTATTATTGTAAAATATTATTATTTTTATCATTTACTTTTATTTGTAATAATTTCTAATTAATAGTACCAACCCATTCTTGATTAGTATAAAAACAAAAAGGTATAGTAGATCAGTTAAACGTTCTCTACTATACCATATAAATTACCTAATAGGTCTTATTATTATAAATTGCATTTATTTAAATGCCCTTTTAAAATATCTGCCGATTTTTTAAGTTTATCTTTTTCTATATCACTTAAAGGCATTTCTATAACACTTTTTGCTCCATTTCTATCAACTATAGTTGGAACAGCTAAATAAATATCCTCTATTCCATATTGCCCTTCAAAAAGACTAGAAACTGTTAAAATACTATTTTCATCTCTAAATATAGCTTCAACTATTCTATTAACTGCTAGCCCAATTGCAAAATAGGTAGCCTTCTTTCTACTTATTATTTCATATGCAGCATTTTTTACATCATTTTCTATTACCGTCTTTATATCTTCATCCCATTGCAAATTAGTTTGACTCGAATATTTTTCGAAGCTTTCACCTGAAATGCTAGAACTACTCCAAGTTACTACTTCACTATCTCCATGCTCACCCACGACATAACCATGAATGTTATTGTTATTTACTTGAAAGTACTTTCCTAAAACATATTTTAATCTTGATGTGTCTAAGACTGTACCTGAGCCTATTACCCTTTCCTTTGGGAAACCAGATAATTTATAAGTTATATAAGTTAAAACATCAACAGGATTTGATACAACTAATAATATAGATTCCGGGCTATATTTCACTATGTCAGGTATAAAGCCTTGAAATATCTTATGATTCTTTTCTATAAGATCTAATCTAGTTTCACCTTCTTTTTGTCCTGCTCCTGCTGTAATTATAACTATATCCGAATCCTTTGTTTCGCTAAGCCCTCCTGCGTAAATGTTTACTGGCTTAACAAAGGATGTTCCATGAACTAAATCCATTACCTCGCCTAGCGCTTTATCCATATTAATATCATATATACATATCTCAGTAGCTATACCACTATTCATTAAAGCATATGCTGTAGTTGCCCCAACAAATCCTGCACCAATTATTGATATTTTTCTTTTTCCATCTTGAAACATAACTAATCCTCCTTTGTACTTCTTTTCTTATATTTATCATAATACCACATATTTATTAATTTTCCTCCTAATTTTAACATAAACTATATTAGAAAAATAAAATAAAATTTAATATTTACTTTATACCATTATGCTATTAATATAATTAATGGACTATAAACTCTAAAATTGGAGGTGCAATATGAATATAAATATAATTGGTGTCCCTTTATTCTATGGTTGTGATAAACCTGGAGTGGAGCTTGGACCTGACACACTAAGAGAGAATGGACTTGTTAATATTTTTTCTAAGACTCATTCAGTAGATGACTTAGGAAACATTCAAATAAATGATGTGCACTCAAATGATAAATTCATAAAAAGTAAAAAAATGAAGTATCTAAGTGAAATATTAAACAGTAGTGAACTTTTAGCTAATTCTGTATGGAACACTTTAAAGGACAATAAATTTCCATTAGTTATAGGTGGGGATCATGCTTTAGCCCTCGGTAGTGTAGCTGCAGCTGGGGAATTTTACAAGGATGATTTTGCTGTGATATGGATTGACGCTCATGGTGATCTCAATACAGAAATTACATCACCTTCAGGCAACGTTCACGGAATGCCTCTAGCTGCTTCTATGGGAGTTGGATACGACAGCCTTACTTCTATATTTTCTAAAAATGTAAAAGTATCAATGGAAAATGTTTTTATAATAGGTGCTAGAGATTTAGATCAAGGTGAATTAGATTTGATAAAATTAAACAACTTAAACGTATGGACAATGAACAATATTAAAGAAAAAGGGTTGGATAATTGCCTACAAGAAGTTATAGATATTATTAACAAAAAAAATATATCAAATATCCATTTAAGTTTCGATATAGACTCGATTGACCCCTCCTTTGTGCCTGGTACTGGTACTCCTGTAAGTGATGGCTTAACAATAGAAGGCGGAAAAAAAATATTACGTAATATATTACAAACAAAAAAAGTAAAATCTATGGATTTTGTAGAGTTTAATCCTCTACTTGATAGAGATAACATTTGCTTAAATAGTTGCATATCTCTTCTAAATACTATTAGTGATTCACTATAGTTCCTAAATATTAATTTATGATATAATAAAATTATTATTACAATAATCTTTAGGAGGAAGAAAATGAAATTACTAATTTTCGATACAGAAACTACTAGTATAAAACCTGGTCACATATGCCAGTTAAGCTATATTACAATAGATGCTTCAGCTAAACCTCAAAAAACAGAAGGAAAAAACTTTTTTATAACAGTAGATGAAATGGATTCTTCTGCACAAGCGATTCATGGCTTTTCATTAGAAAAATTATACGAGCTTTCTGATGGTAAGTATTTCGAGGATTTACTTGAAGAGTTTGAAGATGATTTTAGCCAAGCTGATTTTGTTATAGGTCATAATGTTAATTTCGATATAAAGTTTTTAAAGCATGAACTTGAAGGTATGGGGATTGACTATATGCCAAAAAACACTTTCTGTACAATGAACTATTATAAAGATATATGCAAAATCTTGCGTCCTAATGGAGACTATAAAAACCCAAAACTTGAAGAAGTTATATCTTTCTTAAATATAAGCAAAGATCAAATTTCAGCTAAAGCTGATCAATTATTTCAAGGTAGTGGTGATTATCATGATGCAAGATTTGATACTGCCGCAACATATTTGCTAATCATTGAAGGTATGAAACAAGGATATATTCCACCAGGATATTTTAGTTCAAGAAAATAGATATAATAAGAGGTTATCTACTACTAGATAACCTCTTATTAATTAATTTTTAAAGTTATTACTATTTTCAATTCTTTCCTTAACCGTTGGATGATCATACGCTAACCATTTGTATAATCCATTAACATCAACAGGTGTTAAATTACTTTCCACAAATCTTAATTCTAATAAACCATTTGTTAAATTATCCCCAGTTATCCTCATTGCAAACTCGTCAGCTTCTACTTCTGCCTTTCTTGAATAGGCACTTTCAATAGGCATAATTAAGATAGATATTATATTTATTATCAAAAGTATTTTAGGGATATTTTCAATTTTCCTATAGTCCTTTCCTTTATTTTTTGTCATTAATATATGAATTGATAGTATTAATAATACTATCCCTATCAATTCAAAAATCATCGACTTTTGAATATGATTAAGCTTGTAATGTCCCATTTCATGTGCTGCTACCGATAATATTTCTTTGTCACTTAACTTATTTAATGTTGTATCCCAAAATACAATTCTTCTACTATTATGTATTCCTGTCATATAGGCATTCATACTTCCAGTTTTATGGCTTTTAGGAATAACTTTAATCTCTAAATTTTCAATTCCTGCATCTTTTGATAGCTCTAAAATTTTATCTTTTAGTCCACCACCTTCCATATCAACAAGATCATTCTCTATTTCATCAATATAAGGATAAACATAATTGCTAACCAAACTAATTGCTACAAGTATAGCTGATACCCATATATACCATCTTTTCTTATTTATAAAAATCAAATATATAATAACGGCTATAGGTAAAGTTAGCAATAAATCTTCTCCTATTCCCTTTGCAAAATCACCCAAAAAATCAAAAAAACTTTGATTGCTTAACCCTACCAACTTCGCTCTATAAAAACTACTAAATAATATTTTAGGAAAAATCAATATTTCAGATAATGCTCCATATAAAATACACAATACTCCTCCTTCTACTATCTTTTTCCTAAAATTTGCTTTCTTAATTACTTCAATTCCTCCAAAGTAATAAAATAATACCGGAATGGATAAGTTAATTAAAATTCCACTATAAAAATAAACCTGTGAAAATTCATAATTAACTTCTACCTTACTAGGTGTAGCAGGCACCTGAATCTTTCCATCCTCAACAATTTGTTCAATTTTAACCTCCTCTAGTAAATTACTTTTGTTCTTATACTCTAAAAACATAGTTATACAAAATAATATAACAAATATTAAAGCAAATCCTACCATCGTTCTTATAAGAAATTTCTTCATCACATCTCCTCCATCCACTTCTATATATATTACTATCTTAAAGAAATAATCCTTAAAAAGCTAATGTAAACATTTAATTTTATTTTTCATATTTATTGTTACTTTTCCAAATATTATGTATAATTAACTTATAACTATTTAGGAGGTCTTATTTATGAATTTCACTACTAGAAACTTTTTCTTATTTCTATTATCCTTTATAGGCTTGTCTGCTTGTTTCACATTTTTGTTTCAACGAATCTATATAAGCATACCAATAGGTCTTTTTTTATCTATATGCATGTTTTATGATCCAAAGAAATATGAAGCCGCTAAAAAAAAATTTGAGAAAAAACAAACTTCTAATGAAAATATTCATAATTAATGTTAATTAAAGCACCAATTACTAAAACTTTATAGTAACTGGTGCTTATTTTATTTAGTTATTATTTTCTTGTAACCTTCACATAGTTCTTTATCCATTGCAGGAACATCTTGTAATGGATATTTCATATTCATTCCCTCATACTTATTTACACCCAAAAGATGATATGGTAATAGTTCTACTTTCTCTACATTTGGAATATCTAATATATACTCATTAAATGCTCTTATATGCTCTTCTCCATCTGTAAATCCTGGCACTACCACATGCCTAATCCACATTTTCGTATTATTCTTCTTCATAGCTTCTAAGAATTTCAATGATTCGTCCATTTCCATTAACGTTATGTTTTTATAACCTTCCCTAGTTATATCTTTTATATCAAAAAGAACTAAGTCAGTATACTTTAAGATTTCATCATAATTTCCAAATCCATATCCGGCTGTATCAATACAAGTGTTTATACCATTTTCCTTACAAAGTTTAAGCACTTCTAAAAGAAAATCTGGCTGTCTTAGAGGATCTCCTCCTGAAAAAGTAACTCCTCCTCCACTTCTTTGAAAATAAGGTTTAAAGCTTTCAATTTTTTTTACCAGCCTTTCAGCTGTATATTCTTCCCCACCATCCATAGCCCATGTATCTGGATTATGGCAGTACTTGCACCTTAACGCACATCCTTGAAAAAACACTACCACTCTAATTCCAGGCCCATCTACAAGACCCATTGATTCTATTGAATGTATTCTTCCTATAGCCATATCTTCCTCCATTAATAACTCTAACTTTTTAATACTCTTTATTATAACATATCATAGTATATGGAAAGGTGAAAGAATAATAAAACAAAATTCTTTCACCTTTCTATAATTTTTATATTTATTTACATACTCTTATGGAATGTTCTACTTATTACTTCTAATTGTTGTTCTTTAGTTAATCTATTGAAGTTAACTGCATATCCAGAAACCCTTATAGTTAAAGTAGGATATTTTTCTGGATTTTCCATTGCATCTATTAGTGTTTCTCTATTTAGTACATTAACATTTAAATGATGTGCACCTTGTACAAAGTATCCATCTAAAATAGATACTAGATTATTAAGTCTTTGCTCATCTTCTTTTCCTAAAGCATCTGGTATTATAGAAAAAGTGTTAGAAACTCCATCTTGACACACCTCATTATACGGAATTTTAGCAACTGAATTTAAAGATGCCAATGCTCCATTTATATCTCTACCATGCATTGGATTAGCCCCTGGTGCTAATGCTTCTCCAGCTTTTCTACCATCTGGAGTTGAACCTGTTTTCTTTCCATACATAACATTTGAAGTTATAGTAAGTGCTGATAATGTATGATGTGCATCTCTATATAAAGGATGCTTTTTAAGTTCTGATGAGAACTTAGTAACTAATTCTACCCCTAAATCATCTGCTCTATCATCATCATTACCGTACTTAGGGAAATCTCCTTCAGTAGTAAAATCTATTGCTATACCTTCTTCATTTCTAATTGGTTTTACCTTAGCATATTTTATAGCTGATAATGAATCTACAGCTACAGATAAACCTGCTATACCAAAAGCCATAAGTCTTTCTACTTGTGTATCATGTAAAGCCATTTGACCTGCTTCATAAGCATATTTATCATGCATGCAGTGTATTATATTCATTGTATCTACATAAAGCTTGGCTACATATTCTAAAACTTTATTGTAATTTTCTCTAACCTTATTAAAGTCTAGAAGTTCATCTGTAAGTTTTTCTATTCCTGGAACTACTTGAATACCCTTCTTTTCATCAACACCACCATTTATTGCATATAGAAGTGATTTTGCAACGTTACATCTAGCTCCAAAGAACTGCATTTGCTTACCAACCTTCATAGCAGATACACAACATGCTATAGCATAATCATCACCATATATTGGTCTCATTACATCATCATTCTCATATTGAATAGAATCAGTTTTTATTGAAATTTTAGCACAATACTTCTTAAAGTTTTCTGGTAAGTTTTGAGACCATAAAACTGTAAGATTTGGTTCTGGTGCTGTATCTAAATTTATTAAAGTATGTAAATATCTAAAAGAGTTTTTTGTAACTAATGACTTTCCATTGATGCCTACTCCTCCGATTGATTCTGTTACCCATGTTGGATCTCCTCCAAATAATTCATTATACTCAGGAGTTCTTAAATGTCTAACTAATCTTAACTTGATTATAAATTGATCGATTAATTCTTGAGCTTCTTTTTCTGTAATAATTCCTGCTGCCAAATCTCTTTCAATATAAATATCTAGGAAAG
Source organism: Clostridium sp. HBUAS56017 (assembly GCF_007115085.1). NCBI lineage: Bacteria > Bacillati > Bacillota > Clostridia > Eubacteriales > Clostridiaceae > Clostridium > Clostridium sp. HBUAS56017. The sequence continues at coordinate 50,010 of NZ_SULK01000006.1, forward strand.
TAGAAGTTCTTCCAAGTGAAGTTGCAGCACCGTTATTTTCTTTTACTCCAGCTAAATATCCAAAATATAAAGCTTGTACAGCTTCTGCTGCTGTAGCTGCTGGCTTAGATATATCTATACCATATTTTAACGCCATAGATTTAATAGCTTTTAAGGCTCTAATTTGTTCTGAAACCTCTTCTCTCTTTCTTACCAATTCATCAAGCATATCTCCATGCATGATATCACTATCTAAATCTTTCATTTTTTCTTCTATTAAGAAATCAATTCCATAAAGAGCTATTCTTCTATAATCTCCTATTATCCTACCTCGTCCGTATGCATCTGGAAGTCCAGTTAAAAGCCCAGCGGATCTTGCTAGTCTTATTTCTTTTGTATATGCATCAAAAACACCTTCATTATGTGTTTTTCTATAATTTGAAAAATGTTTTTTTATGTCTGAATCTAATTCGTAACCATATTCCTTCAAAGAACTTTCTACCATCCTCATCCCACCAAAAGGATTCACAATTCTTTTAAGTGGTGCATCTGTTTGAAGCCCTACAATTACTTCATTTTCTCTATCTATATATCCTGGTTCATAGTTGTCTATCCCAGATACTCTATCTGTTGCTACGTCTATTATTCCTTTTTTTATTTCTTCCACTATTAAAGCATGGGCTTTGCTCCATACTTTATCAGTTTTTTCAGTAGTTCCTTCTAAGAAACTTCCATCACCTTCATATAATTTATAATTCTTCTGTATAAAATTTCTTACGTCAATTCTTTCTTGCCAAGTTCCTTCTTTAAAACCATTCCATTGAATATACATTTTTATTTCCTCCTTTTGTTGATAATTAATATCAATAATAGTATTATATATTATATCTACCATAATTTAAAGTGATTTAAATCACAATTTTTTATTTATATAAATATTATCTCTTTCGTCAAATTAAGCAAAATTTTTGTATACTACTTTTACTAAAAATAGTATAATTATAATAAATATAAATTTGTAATATAACTGGTAGGTGTTTAACGTGAGAAAAATTATAAAATTAATATTTATTCCAGCTATTTTAATCAGTGCTTTTGTAGCATATGAGGTGCTTTCATATTATGATTTCTTTAGCGATGAAGTAACAATAAGAAATAACGTATTGTCATCCTATCTTTTACCAGATGATGACTTTAAGAGCGTATATAAAGCTCAACTGTATTTTGATTATATGCCTGTATCTGAAGTTTCTAATGTTACTTTTAACATTTTAAGCGATCATAATATAAAAAATGTCCCTGTGCTTTTAAAAGCACAAAGGTATTACATTCCAGTATCATACATATCAAAAAAATTAGGTTATACTGATCTTAACACTGATCAATTGTGTTCACTACAAAATAATTCAACTAAAATCTTGATCAGTAGCAACTCATTTACAAAAAATAATATTACTGGTTCGCTCAGAGGAAATTTACTATATAAAGATAACGAACCTTATATCTCTATCTCTGATATAGAAGAAATTTTCAACTTATTTGCTGTTTTTAACTTTCAAACAAATAGCATTAGTTTGTTATCTTCTGATGTGAAAGCCCCTAAAGAAATACCGCTTCAAGACAATCAAGATATTGCATTATTTAGATTCGAAGATTTTGCTTGTGGTGATTCAAATTTGGTCGACAAAAATCAAACAAAAGTCAAAATTATGGCAAGCTATTTATATTCTCAAGGAATTAAATTTCATATAGGTTGGATTCCTAGATTTAAGGCTCCTGTTGATAATATAGATAATGATTTGCTGGAGAATAATAATATTACTAATGTAGGATTTATTAATATCCTTGATTACTTACTTAATAAAGGATGTGAAATAGGATTACACGGATATACTCATCAGCATGGAGATGAAAGAAGTGCTGTTGGTGAAGAAATGTCCAAAACTGTCAATAGTGATGAAAAATCCACTAGACAAGTTATTGAAAAGGGCATTGATACTGCAAGTGCACTAAATATACCAATAAGCTTTTATGAGAGTCCTCATTATAGAGATACTCCATTTCAACAAAAAATAATAGGCGAATATTTTAGGTACGTCTATGAACCTTATGATAATTCAAAGAAAAATATTTACAAAACTAAGAGTGGTAATCTCTTTGTTCCAACCCCTCTAGGTTTTGTAGAAAACGGAAGTTCAGCAAGTATAACTAATGGTCTTGCTTCTAATGACCCTGAAGTGTTAAAAAGTTTCTTTTATCATCCATCTATAGAAGTTGACTACATCGACTTTAATACAAATAATGATAAACTTAACTATACGCTAAAAGATGATTCTCCAATGAAAACTATAGTTAAATCCATAAAAGATAATAACTGTGCCACAATACATGTAGATGAACTAAAAAAATCTAATAAATAATAAAAATAAAAGATTCTCTCTTCTAGTGATTTTTAAATCCTAAAAGATGAGAATCTTTCTACTTAACTATGTATAAAAAAAGTGGACTCAATCGAATCCACTTTTCTTTGTTTTACTCTAAATTTGTATATCCAATTAAACTAAAATCAACTTCTTTTGCAACTTCTCGCCCCTCTCTAATTGCCCAAACAACTAAAGACTGACCCCTATGCATATCACCTGTTACAAAAATCCCCTCAACACTTGTCTTATATTTTCCAGACTCAGTTAGTACATTAGTACGTCCATCCACAGCTACATTAAAAGCTTTTGTAACATAGTTTTCACTTCCTAAAAAACCTGCAGCTATAAGAACCAAATCAGCTTCTATCTCATATTCTGATCCTGGTATTTCTACCATCTTTATTCTACCTGTTTCTTTATCTTTCTTACTCTCAAGCTTAACTAACTTTACCTTACAAACTTCACCTGCTTCATTAGCTACAAACTCCTTTACTGTAGTTTGATAAACTCTAGGATCATGTCCAAATACAGCAATATTTTCTTCTTGTCCATAGTCTGTTTTACAAACTCTAGGCCATTCTGGCCAAGGGTTATTTTCCGCTCTCTGATCTGGCAATTTTGGCATCATTTCTAGTTGAGTTACTGATGCTGCTCCATGCCTAATAGATGTTCCAACACAGTCATTTCCAGTATCTCCACCACCAATTACAATAACCTTCTTACCCTTAGCTGATATAAACTTACTATCTTGCAAATTCGAATTTAAAAGACTCTTTGTGGTCGACTTTAGAAAATCCACTGCAAAATATATTCCTTTAGCTTGTCTTCCTGGAACTTTAATATCCCTTGGATTTGATGAACCACAAGCTAGTATAATGCTGTCATATTCCTTCTTTAACTTTGCAACCTTAATGTTTACACCAACATTTGCATTAGTTACAAAATTAACGCCTTCTTCTTTCATTATAGAAACTTTTCTTTCTATAACACTTTTTTCAAGTTTCATATTTGGGATTCCATACATAAGTAATCCACCAATACGATCTTCCCTTTCATATACTGTTACATCATGTCCACGCTTGTTTAACTGATCTGCAGCTGCAAGACCTGATGGTCCAGACCCCACAATTGCAATCTTCTTTCCTGTTCTAACCTTTGATTTTTTAACTTCAACAAAACCATTTTCGTAAGCATTTTCAATAATACTTAACTCATTTTCCTTAATAGAAACCGGAGAAGAGTTAATTCCTGAAGTACAAGCTGCCTCACAAGGAGCTGGACATACTCTTCCTGTAAACTCTGGGAAGTTATTTGTTTTTAATAAACGCTTATATGCTTGATCCCAATTATCACCAAATATTAAATCATTCCATTCTGGAATTAAGTTATGCAAAGGACATCCTGTAGTAGCTCCTTTTATTGTCATTCCTGATTGACAAAATGGCACTCCACAATCCATACAACGAGCTCCTTGCGCTTTTCTTTTGTCTTGTGACAGTGGTGTATGAAATTCATTAAAATTCTTTATTCTTTCCTTTGGATCTATAGCTAAACTATTTTCACGTTCAAATTCTAAAAAGCCTGTTGGTTTTCCCATGTTATTCTCTCCTATCTCTTTGTATTAGCATAAAATGCTTCAATTTGTGCTTGTTCACTGCTAAGTCCCTTTTCTTCCATTTGAACTGTTGTCATAAGCATACGCTTATAATCATATGGGATTACCTTTTTAAACTTTGGTAAGTACTCTCCAAAATTCTCTAGTATCTCTTTACCTTTTTTAGAATTAGTATGTTTTACATGTTCTTCAATAATTTCTTTTAATTCTAAAACGTCATACTTAGAAGTAACTCCTTCAGTTGAAACAAGCTCCTTATTTAGCTTCTTGTATAAATCTCTGTCTTCATCTAATACATAAGCAATTCCACCGCTCATACCAGCAGCAAAGTTTTTACCTGTTCTACCAAGTACAATAACACGTCCACCAGTCATATATTCACAACCGTGTTCCCCAACTCCTTCAACAACTGCCGTTGCTCCTGAGTTACGTACACAGAATCTCTCTCCTGCAACACCATTTATAAATACTTTACCACTAGTAGCACCATATAGTGCAACATTACCTATTATAATATTTTCATCTTCTTTGAATCTAGCTCCCTTTGGCGGATAAACCACTATCTTTCCTCCAGATAGACCTTTTCCTAAATAGTCGTTACTATCTCCAACAAGTTCAAGTGTTAATCCCTTTGGAATAAATGCTCCAAAACTTTGTCCACCACTACCATTACACTTAACTACAAAAGTATCATCTTCTAAAGTATTATGATATTTCTTTGTAATTTCCGAACCAAATATTGTTCCAAGCGTACGATCTATATTGGTCACACCTATTTCAATAATTTTCTTTTCCTTATTATCAAGTGCAGATTTCAACTTCTTAAGCAGAATTTTTTCATCCACAGTTTTCTCAAGTTCGAAATCATATACTTGTTTATTAGCATAACTAATGTTAGCATAATTTTCTCCTATATAAGGGTTATTGATTATTCTAGAAAGATCTACTGCACTAGCAGTGCCTGTCTTAACATTTCCTTTTTGTTTTAACAGATCAGTTCTTCCTATTAACTCGTCAACTTTTCTTATTCCAAGCTTAGCCATATATTCACGTAATTCCTCTGCTACAAATCGCATAAAATTCATTACATATTCTGGCTTACCTTTAAATCTCTTTCTAAGTTCTGGATTTTGGGTTGCAACCCCAACTGGACATGTATCCAAATTACAAACTCTCATCATTACACATCCTAAAGTCACAAGCGGTGCAGTTGCAAAACCAAATTCTTCTGCTCCAAGTAAAGCTGCAACAAGTACATCTCTACCGCTCATAAGTTTACCATCAGTTTCTAGAATAACTTTTGATCTTAAATCATTCATTATTAATGTTTGATGTGTTTCTGCAACTCCAAGTTCCCATGGAAGTCCTGCATTGTATATTGAATTTCTAGGTGCAGCACCTGTACCTCCATCATAACCTGAAACAAGAATAACTTGTGCACCAGCTTTAGCAACACCAGCTGCAACAGTACCTACCCCTGCTTCTGAAACAAGTTTAACTGATATTCTAGCATCCTTATTTGCATTCTTGCAATCATATATTAATTGAGCTAAATCTTCAATTGAATATATATCATGGTGTGGTGGTGGTGATATTAATCCTACTCCAGGAGTTGAATGTCTTGTTTTAGCAACCCATGGATATACTTTACCTGCTGGTAATTGACCACCTTCACCTGGTTTAGCACCTTGTGCCATCTTTATTTGAATTTCTTTAGCACTAACTAAATATCTAGATGTAACCCCAAATCTACCTGATGCAACTTGCTTTATTGCAGAACACTTATTAAGACCATCTTTTCCAACAGTAAGTCTTTCTAAATCCTCTCCTCCTTCACCAGAATTTGATTTTCCTTGAAGTTTATTCATTGCTATTGCAAGAGTTTCATGAGCTTCCTTTGATATAGATCCATAACTCATAGCACCCGTTTTAAATCTCTTAACAATAGACTCAACGCTTTCAACTTCATCAATAGGAATTCCATTCTTAGGATAATTAAATTCTAATAAGCCTCTAAGATTCCCAATATCTGTTTCACTATTAATAAGTGAAGTATATTGTTTAAACGTTTCATAATCTCCATTACGCGTTGCTGATTGTAGAAGATGAATTGTTTGAGGATTATATAAATGCTCCTCTTTTTCACTTCTTAGCTTATGACTACCTACACTGTTTAAAGTTAAATCCACATTAAGTCCAAGTGGGTCAAAAGCTGTTGAATGAAGTTCATCTACCTGTCTCTCAATATCCTTAATAGTAATTCCTTCAATTCTACTTACGGTGTTTGTAAAGTATTTATTTATAACCTCTGAGTTAATTCCTATTGCTTCAAAAATTTGCGATCCTTGATAAGATTGAATTGTAGATATCCCCATTTTAGATGCAATCTTAACTATTCCGTGAAGTATTGCATTATTATAGTCATCTACTGCTGCATAGTAATCTTTATCAAGCATTTTATTATCAATAAGTTCTTTTATACTATCTTGTGCTAAATATGGATTAATCGCACATGCACCATATCCAAGTAAAGTTGCATAATGATGTACTTCTCTTGGCTCGCCACTTTCAAGTATCATAGCTACTGAAGTTCTCTTCTTTGTCTTAACTAAATGTTGTTGAAGCGCTGAAACTGCTAAAAGTGATGGTATTGCTACGTGATTTTCATCTACTCCTCTATCTGAAAGTATTAGAATATTAGCGCCATCTCTATATGCCCTATCAGTTTCAAGGAAAAGATGCTCAATAGCACGTTCTAATGATGTATTCTTATAATAAGTAATTGGAATTACTACTACTTTAAATCCATCTACCTTCATATTTTTTATCTTCAATAAATCAGTACTTGTAAGTATTGGATTATTGACTTTTAAAACTCTACAATTAATCGCTTCTTCTTCTAGAAGATTTCCATCTTCCCCAATATATACAGATGTTGATGTAACTATTTCTTCTCTTATAGCATCTATTGGTGGATTAGTTACTTGTGCAAAAAGCTGTTTAAAGTAATTAAATAATGGTTGTTTCATTCTAGATAAAACTGGCAGCGGACTATCCACTCCCATAGCAGCAGTTGGTTCTGCTCCTGTTTTAGCCATTGGAAGAATTGCTGTTTTTAAATCTTCATATGTATATCCAAAAGCTCTCTGAAGTCTTGCTCTCTCTTCATTCGAATATTCTTCCACTCTCTTATTTGGAATATTAAGATCCTTTAATTTTATTAAATTACTATCAAGCCATTCTCCATATGGTTGTTTATGCGCATAATGTTCTTTTAATACTTCATCGTCAATAAGCTCCCCCTTAACAGTATCAACAAGTAACATTTTACCTGGTCTTAATCTTTCTTTTACAATAATTTTAGAAGAATCAATATCAAGCACTCCTACTTCTGAAGAAAGTATTAAATAATCATCATCAGTTATATAATAACGAGATGGTCTAAGTCCATTACGATCTAATATTGCTCCCATCATATCGCCATCGCTAAAAAGTATAGAAGCTGGGCCATCCCATGGTTCCATCATTGTAGCATAATATTGATAAAAATCTTTTTTAGATTGACTTATACTATTATCTTTACTCCATGGCTCTGGTATTGTAATCATTACTGCAAGTGGTAATGGCATTCCGCTCATTACTAAGAATTCAAGCGTATTATCAAGCATTGCTGAATCTGATCCTTCTTGATTTACAACTGGAATTACTTTATGCATGTCCTTTTCTAAATATCGGGACGACATATTTTCTTCTCTCGCAAGCATTTTATCTACATTACCACGGATTGTATTAATTTCTCCATTATGAACGATAAATCTATTTGGATGAGCTCTATGCCAGCTCGGATTTGTATTTGTACTAAAACGTGAATGTACTAAAGCGATTGCTGATTCATATAATGGATTTTGCAAATCTTTGAAGAACAATCGAAGTTGTCCAACTAAAAACATTCCTTTATATACGATAGTACGACTAGATAATGACACTACATATGTATTATCGTTACTTTGTTCAAATACCCTTCGAACCACATAAAGTTTACGATCAAATTCTAATCCTTGTTCTATATCATTAGGTCTCTTCACAAAACCTTGCATTATACAAGGCATGCAATCAACAGCTTTACTTCCAAGTACTCCAGCGTCTGTTGGCACCTCTCTCCATCCTAAAAATTCTAATCCCTCTTTCTCTACAATTATCTCAAACATCTTTTTTGCTTGATTTTTCTTTAATTCATCTTGTGGAAAAAAGAACATTCCTACTCCATAATCTCTCTCAAAGCCTAAATTTATATCTAAAGACTTTACAGCTTCTAGAAAGAATTCATGTGATATTTGAAGTAATATTCCTACTCCATCACCAGTCTTACCCTCAGCATCTTTACCTGCTCTATGTTCCAAATTCTCAACAATCTTTAGGGCGTTCGCTACGGTTTCATGAGTTTTTATTCCCTTGATATTAACTACAGCCCCAATACCACAATTATCATGTTCAAATCTTGAATCGTATAGCCCACAATTTGAACCTTTTCCTATAATATCATTTTCTCTTCTCATACAACCTATCCTTTCAAGTCTCTTTCATTATAATATATAACTTTTTTTTATTTTTATAAAGATTTTAGCATAATTTCTTTATTATTTTAAGTTTCGACCTATAAATCCTTTTATAAAAATAGCAGATACCATATTAATTAAAGCACGTTTATTAGCATTCACTATATTTTTTTACGAAATTATCTAAATAAACGTATTATTATTAAGTATATTATATTAATTTTCGTCAATTAATACAATATGATTAATTTTACTTTTTTGTATTTTTAATATTCATATTCTTTATACTGACTTTCTCATCTTAATTCTAACTTAATCTTATTATTCTTATTTTAATCACACATTATTTTCATGATAAAAAGCTAACTATATCATTATGCCAATGCTATAGTTAGCTTTTTTTAATTATGCTAGCAAAATTATTTCTCCCTGATTTCTAAAATTATTTACTTTGCTCCGTATATGTCATAGTAAGCATCAATTCTAGCATTTATTTCATCATCAATTATTATATTTCCATTTATCTCTTTGTTGTACAAATATTCTCTCACCTCTGCCATAGTAACAATAGCACAAGTTTTAAATCCAAATTTTTCTCTAATTTCTTCCAACGCTGATTTTTCCCCTTGCCCTCTTTCCATCCTGTCAACCGAAATTATTAACCCAGTCACATCTACATTTCCTTGTTCTTTCAAAATAGGCATTGTTTCATAAATGGAAGTTCCTGCTGTAGTTACATCTTCAACTATAAGTATTTTATCTCCATCACCTATCTTACTTCCTAGTAGTATACCTTTATCTCCATGATCCTTTACTTCTTTCCTATTAGAACAGTAATTAACATCAATACCATACATGTCAGATAATGCTATTGTAGTTGTAACACTTAGGGGAATTCCTTTATATGCAGGACCAAAAACTACATT